>JAHYJK010000081.1 GCA_019429225.1 Anaerolineaceae bacterium | reverse complement strand
AGGCCGTTGCGGAAATGCACAATGCATTGGAGGATTTTCATAGTCCGCATCCACGCTTCCAGCTCGATCTCGATTATTTTACGATCCAGCCTTTGAAATATATTGAGCCATTCCTTCTAGATCGCCCTGAGGATTGGCTATATGTAAAGAATTTTGCTGCAAAACTTCGTCGACGACTTTTGGAATTACCGGTCAATGATTTGGAATTGGGATTCTGCCATGGGGATTTACAGGGCTATCACGCCAATGTCTCCCCGGATGGCACATTGACATTCTTTAATTTTGATTGTGGTGGATTTGGATTCCGGTCTTATGACCTGGCTGTGTTTTTATGGTGCTGTCGGTTGCAGGATGCGGTGCCTGGTCGCTGGGAACCCTTTGTAAACGCTTATCGGGAAACAAGACCTATTAGCGATCTGGATTTACAAGCGGTACCGTTGTTTGTGTGTGCACGTTACCTCTGGCATATGGGTGTACACACACAGAATTCACCAGATTGGGGTATTGATTTTCTGAACAATGCGTATTTCAAAGACCATTTGAGGAGATTACGAAAAGCCGAGGAAGATTACCTCTAAGCATAAATTTGGATCCCTCAAGCCGTATTATGATATATTGGTTTTATAATCTTTAAGGTTCGTGCCAAAAACCTAAAGATCAATAGAAAACCTGTAGACAATGAAGGAATCACTTCTTTACTAATGAATAATAATGTAAACAAGACAATCATTAAATGCAGCGCTATTCTCTTTGACCTGGATGGTGTATTACTCGATTCCACCAGTTGTATTGAACGTCACTGGCAGGAATGGGCGGATAAGCAAGGGGTTGACTTGAAGAAAGTTCTGCAAAATGCTCATGGTGTACGTACCATTGAGACGGTTCGATTGGTAGCGCCACATGTAGATGCAGAAAAAGAAGCAGCCGAATTCACAGCCAATGAGATCCTCGATACCGAAGGTGTGGTCGCTATTCCGGGTGCAAAAGCGTTGATGGAACAATTACCTCCCGAAAAATGGTCAATCGTGACCTCAGGTGGGTTTGATCTGGTTCAAGCCCGCCTGAAAAAAGCTGACTTACCCATGCCAAAACACATCGTCAGTGCGGATGATGTAACTCAAGGAAAACCATCACCACAACCATACTTATTAGGAGCATACAAACTGGGAGTTGCCACAGAGAATTGCGTTGTGGTTGAAGATGCACCGATTGGGGTAAGAGCTGGAAAAGCTGCTGGCATGCAGGTAATTGGGATTGCTTCGACCCATCCAGTAAAAGAATTAATGAATGCAGGTGTAGATTTTTTGGTAGAGAGCCTTGAAAAAATCCAAATTTCGTGGAATGATCAGAATCAAGATTTCCTAATTGATTTACGCATCCAATAATCAGGTTTTCTTACGGATATTAATCACCTTCATAATTTTGCCATATGAAATTGGCGGTCACTTAGGTATGTTTTATTTACTTCCTGTTAAAACGATATTAAGCTACCTTTAAAACATGAATTTGATCAGAACAATTATAATGAAAATGAAAAATGTAATAGGAGTATTATGAAGATTTTAGTCAGTAATGATGATGGTATTTTTAGCCCGGGATTAATCGCACTTGCAGAAGTGGCTTCCCAATTTGGTGAGGTGGTAATTTTTGCGCCTGATTTCGAACAATCAGCCATGGGGCATGCCATCACTATCAAACGGCCTTTAACCTATCATCGGGTCAAGTTTCTGAAAGAATTTGAATCTTATCGGGTAAACGGAACCCCTGCAGATTGTGTCGCGATGGGGTTATACCACCTGGGAGAAGTTGATCTGGTTTTGTCTGGCATTAATGTGGGTAGCAATCTCGGCAGTGATATCTGGCATTCCGGCACCGTCGCCGCCGCCAAGCAGGGAGTGATCCTGGGTGTGCAATCGATTGCGTTCAGTCAGGCGATTAATGGAGAAGAGCCCAATTACGAAAAGCAAAAACCCTATGTTGCAGAAGTGATTAAGATGCTGACCAATGGAAACCAACCGCGCCTGGTAAATGTAAACCTGCCTGAGGAGCCGGTCGGGATGTGCTGGACACATCAATCAGTGCGCCATTACAATGGCAAGGTCGTCGAAGGACATGATCCGAATGGCCGCAAGCATTATTGGTTTGCTGCCACCCCTTTGACCAATCCGGACGAGCATAGTGATCGTTGGGCAATTGATCATGATTATGTTTCACTGACACCATTGAGACTCAGTTTGACTGATGATGAGTGGCTGGCAAAATTGATCTAGAAGTGCAAAGATCCTAAAACTATTAAGTGTACATATTGGGTAATGAACTATTCGTCATTATTCTATCGTTTATGCCCAAATTTCCAAAAGTAAAATATAATCATGCAAATCACCAGCATTCATGGCAGTAAGGATATGGTTTTTTGGAAAATTGGATTGATATACAAAGTATTGTAATTACAGTGTTGTTGTTCCTGATTGCGGCCTTATATTCGTCGGTCGGTCATGCTGGAGCCTCTGGATATCTGGCAGTGATGGCATTGTTTGGAATTTCTGCAGTGATTATGCGACCTACCGCACTGGCATTGAATATCGTCGTGGCTACCATCACAACTTTCAAATTCTATCGATCTGGTTCTTTTTCCTGGCGTTTGTTTCTACCATTGATTGTTACATCCATCCCATTGGCTTATATTGGTGGCAGAATTATTTTGCCAGAAACAGTGTATAAACCATTGGTAGGTTTAATTTTATTATTTTCAGCCTGGAGATCAATTCATAATGCTAGAAATGGTTTTACGTTCGAAGAAAGCAAACCATCCATCCCAGTACTCTTAATAACTGGAACAGGTCTTGGTTTTCTTTCCGGACTAACCGGAGTTGGTGGTGGAATTTTCCTCAGTCCACTGTTGATGTTTTTACATTGGGCACCCATAAAAATCATTTCTGGGGTGGCAGCTGGTTTTGTTTTGGTAAACTCAATTTCTGGGATTCTCGGTGTTTCCAATACCACAACCCAATTCCACTCTGCGCTGCCGATCTGGTTGTTGGTCGTGGTCATTGGAGGATTCATCGGTGCGGAATATGGCAGCAAACGGCTTGGTAATACAACCATTCAATGGCTTCTGGCAGTTGTTTTGATTATCGCTGGCATCAAAATGATTTTTATGATTTAGAAGTTAAAGTAAAAGCTTTTTATGAAAAATCAATCAAAATATAGTGGAAATGATTTTCCTGTTGGGTTTCCGAAACCCTCTTTACGAGCGTTGGAAGCTGCTGGATTCAAGAATCTAACCGATTTAACCCGAGTAAGTGAGAAAGAATTGCTCAAGCTGCATGGTTTGGGACCGAAGGCTGTGGGCATCATTTCTGCTGCTTTGGAAACACAGGCTTTGCGTTTTTCCAACCTCAAAAATTCAGACAAGATCAGTGAAAAGGCAAATTAAAAAAATTTCTCGCAGAGAATAGTAACTTTTTTGCTAAATCGCCATCCTCAAGCAGAAATCATTGCTTTCGCACGCGAATCTCCCATGAATAATAAATTCTCAATCTGAAAAACTGAACTAGAAAAAGCGAATTATTTTCCTTACCTATGACAAGTGTGGAGATGTGGAGCTATTTGTCGTTGGCAAAAAATTCAATAATCATTCAGATTGAGATCTGGGTTATATGTAAATCCGAAAGAAATTAGAAGTATTCATTGAATGCGTTAGTCTTGAAATAGTTTTACCAAATCTTGATTTTACACTAAATTTAGTGTACACTAATCATAGTGTAATTAAAAAAGGATTAATAATGTTAAAAAATATTACTTTAAGTGCTGAAGAAAAATTAATTGAACGCGCCAGGAAACAGGCCGAATCAAAGAATACGACATTAAATGCTGAATTTCGGAGGTGGCTCGCACAATATGCTGATGCTCCTCAATCGACGGATGATTTGATGGCATTAATGAAACAATATAATTATGCAAAATCAGGAAGAAAATTTACCCGGGATGAAATGAATGAACGGTAGATTCTTCCTTGATACGAATATTTTTGTTTATTGTTTTGATGATAATGAAATTGAGAAAAAAGTTCGCGCGTTGTCTTTGATTGGTGAAGCCTTACAAAGTGGAAAAGGAATCATCAGCTGGCAAGTTGTCCAGGAATTTCTAAATGTATCAACCAAAAAATTTGTTTCTCCTTTGAAAGCAGTGGATGCTAAATCTTATCTTCAGAAGGTTCTTTTTCCGCTATGTGCTGTTTTTCCCAATTTGAATATTTATCAAAATACGATTGAGATCCAGGAAAAAACCGGGTATTCATTTTATGATTCAATGATTGTTGCAAGTGCACTCAGTCAGGATTGTTCAGTCCTTTATTCAGAAGATTTGCATAATGGGATGAAGATCGAGGATTTACAGGTAATAAATCCATTTGTTTAGTTTTTTGACAAGGATTCAAATTTTTTAGCAAATTTCATCAAGATTTTCGTAAATAGCTTAGGAAATCCATTTAATTTGAAATTTTCCAATCAATTTACCTTTCAGAACAAAAACATCCATCTTTTATACAAAATCTATCCAGTTTATAACTGATAAATATCCGTACCATAATTCACAGGGCATACAACTTGCACCTTACTTACACAGGTCAGTAAGTTTTTTTAGACGTGCCCGGAACATCATCAAACTAGTCGAGAAGTCCGGAGATTCGCATCCAGAGGAGGAAGTTCTTATTGAGGGAAAGAAAGATATTTAAATTTAACCATCCAATTTCATTCGTATTCAATCATTGTTCAATAGAAAGGAAAAATTATGTTTAAGAGATCTTCTCGTGTGTTGTTAGTAACCTTGTTACTGTTCGTGTTAGCTGGAGCCACTTATGCATTTGCGGCTGCGAATACAGTTGACACTTCATATGCCGGTGATGGTGAAGGGGTTGTCAAAGGATATAATGTTACAAATATCCATTACATAGTAAACGGAGCAGACATCGATAGTGTCACATTTAGCGTCGTTGACAAAGATGGTGGTTTGACTGCTACAGATGTCAAAGCATCCTTGGATGGTGGCACGACATGGTCAAATTGCAATACAGGCGGAAATGGTTGGACTTGTAATACTTCTGGTGTAACAGTTCTCTCAGCCACCTCTTTACGTGTGATTGCAGTTCAGTAGGATGAATGCGGTTCCTGATGGGCATCATTCATTATTTCCTTCAGGACCAGAAATCAAATGATTCTGGTTGTGGCGGATTTCGAGATCTCACGCTTGAAATCCGCCCAACAGAATTGTAAAAACAGGTGCGTATGACAAATCAGAAAAAATGGTGGTTGGCTTTTTGGTCAGGAGCCATACTCGTGCTGGCATTCACGAGTTGGATTCTGTTTGCCCCGCCACAATTAGGTGGGCAGGCTACCATGGTGATCGTGGATGGCAACAGCATGGAACCCGGTTACCACCAGGGCGATCTGATCATCGTACGCAGCGCAGATTATTATCAAATTGGTGATATTGTGGCATACAAGCATCTGCAAATGGGCAGGTATGTCATTCACCGCATTATTGGTGAAGAACTGAATCGTTTTATTTTACAAGGCGACAACAATACCTGGACGGATGGATTCAAACCATCGCAGGCAGAAATTATTGGTAGGCATTGGATTCGCATCCCAAAAATTGGAAAAGTGATTGCCTGGCTTCGCAAACCTGTCTATCTTGCTTTTTTTGCGAGCCTTTTAGGAGGAGTACTGATGATTAACTGGTATAAAGACAAATCAAAAAATTGGAAACGCAAACCCAAAAAATCCCTGAATATCTATCATTGGGTCAATGCCGAATATTTAGGTAAATCCGGAGAAACTTATTTTCTCTCCCTGGGAATATTTTTAATCATTGCTATCATTTTCGGAGGCATTGCCTTTTCCAAACCAGTTGAAAAGAATATTCCCCAGGATGTCTTTTACACTCACACTGGAAAATTTGAATATAGCGCTCCCGCTCCAGAAGGTGTTTATGATAGCACAACCATACAATCCGGATTTCCAGTGTTTTTCAAACTGACCTGCGAAATCCAGGTAGATTATAAGTACACTTTAATGAGTGATAATTTTTCAGGCATAAACGGTTCTCAATCTATGTCTGCAGTGATCAGTGATACAACTGGATGGCAACGTACAATTCCGCTACAATCGGTTACTTCTTTCCAAGGAACTACAGCTATAAGTCAATCGGTGCTTAACGTCTGTCAGGCGGCAGATATTGTAGATGGTTTACGTGAAAAAACTGGTTTACAAAGATCTGAATTTTCACTTGCAATCATTCCTACTACCAGAGTGACTGGATTGGTTGATGGATCTGAGATTAACGATGTTTATTCACCAACTCTCAATTTTAAATTCAACGAGATTGGTTTGTGGATGGTAAAACCCAACACATTTGCAACTGAAGAAACCAATCCACTTCAATCGAGTGAAGAGAAAATGGTTCGAAACTGGGTTGAAGCACCCGAAACAATGGCATTTTTAGGTATTAATTTGCCTGTGAGTGGGGTGCGTTTAGGCTCATCAATCATCTTCCTGATCAGTGTTAGCCTTTTAGGCTTTTTGATGTATTCTACCGAGAAAATGAGTAGAACCAGCCAATCCACAGGCATACAGTTACGATACAGCCCCATGATTGTGAATGTCCAAAAACAACCACCTGCGTTAAGGCGTGGTGATGTTGTCGTTCAGAAATTTGAAGATCTGGCACGTCTGGCAGAGCGAAATAACAGTGTGATTTTGCATGAGTTTGATGCGGATGGCACGCATACTTATGTGGTAGAAGAGGATAATACGATCTATCGACTGGAGATTAAAGAGAGCTTGCCAGTTGATCAGAACATTCAAGCCAAACTGCTGGAGGAAGAAATTCTATTTGCTATGCAGGAAGGTCAATTCGAACTCAATTACCAACCCATGGTGGATATTAATCAACAACAGATCGTTGGTGTGGAAGCCTTATTACGCTGGAATCATCCCACCCTGGGAAAATTACCTGCATCAGCTTTCATTCCCGATGTGGAAGAATCCGGATTAATTAACGAATTAGGTGAATGGGTTTTAAATAAAGCCTGTGAACAGCTTAATCAATGGGATCAGGCGGGGGCTAACCCGATTTCGATGGCGATTAATGTATCATCCAAGCAACTGATTCCGGAATTACCCCGGATGGTAAAACACATTGTAAAGGAACATAAGATTAAACCCTATCGCTTGCAGTTGGAGTTTTCCGAATCTCAGCTTCTGGAAGACCTGGATCACAGCATGGAAATACTGGATGCATTGAAGAAAATTGGCGTAGAAATTTCGATTGATAATTACACTGGCAAAGCTTCTATGGCAAATCTGGCGCGTTTACAAGCAAAAAATTTGAAGTTTGCTTTGGCGATGATCAATCAGATGAATGATCCTCAAATGAATGCCATCACGATCAGCAGCATTGCCGCTGCCCATAGCCTGGGCATGGCGATTGATGCGGTAGGTGTGGAAACAGAAGAACAATTATGGTTCTTAAGGTCACATCTGGTGAGTTTTGCACAAGGCTATCTGTTTGGAAAACCTGTAAACGCCGATGAAACCTTACAGAAGCTCTTTGGGACGGATGATAAGGTGCAAGTTTACGAATCCCAAAACTTTGACCTGTGAGGAATGATGTACCGTAGAAAGATCTCCCGAATTTCTTTTTTTGGATTAGCCTTTTTGGTCATTTTTAGCACCATTGGTGCGATTGCTGCTGCCAATTCTATTCCTGTATCCTATGCGATGGATACCACCATTCCGATAGACCAGAGTCAATTCCTGCCACCACAATGTGCCGGAATGACTTTTGATAACATCATTGTTGGATCTGGAAATATCGATGGCGGAACTGGAAACGACTTGATTTATGGTAGCTCAGGTGATGATAACATTCGCGGTGGTATGGGAGATGATTGCATCATTGGTGGTGGTGGAAACGATACATTGCGGGGTCAAAATGGGAATGATGTGCTGGTAGGTGGATCGGGATTTGATATTATCGAGGGGGGACCTGGATATGACACCTGTTTTTATGGAGATGATGTGAAGGATTGCGAAGTTGTCAATTAAGAATTGCAAAGAATAGCCAACGCTCTGGAAATCTTGGAGCGTTTTTTCTAATAAAAATCCAATATACTCGATAAAACTTATTACATTTGTGTACAAATTTAGTGATTGTCTATACAAATTTTTGACAATTGATGACTTTTCCTGTATACTATTGTTGATTGTACTGATAGCAAGGATCTATCAGAACCAGCGAATGGATATTCAAAGTAACAGGTTTGTTTTTGCCTACTTAGCAAAGATCCTTTAATAAAAAATAAGCACACTGCAAAATCATGCATTTTTGGATAAATATCCACAGTTGAGTACTTTGATCATGATGATCCATGATCTTAATATCAACACATAATGTATCGAAAAAAAATTAATAAATTAACAGGAGGAAAAATGAACGAAAAAGAACTTTACAAACAAAAACTGAAAGCACAGATGTATGATTGGCAAACTAATTTAGCAGGTTTAAAAGCCAAAGTTGGTGGAGCCAGTATGGGTGCCAAGCTGGAATTAAATCAATTGGTTATGGAATTGGATAATAAAGTAGCTGAGGGAAGGGCAAAATTGGCTGAACTCGATAGCACATCTGATGAATCCTGGGATATGGTCAAAGCAGGTGTTGAAACTGTTTGGGAAGGAATTACAACCGCCTTTGATGCAGTGTCATTAAAATTTGAAAGCTAACAGCTCAGACACCAATTTGTCATGATCCAAAAAATGAGTGACGACTTAAGATGAGAATGGGAAGTTAGCTGTTAAGACTTACGAAAAGCGCTCGATGATCAGAGCGCTTTTCCATAAGCATTGCATAGAATTTCTTTACCTAAAAGATACTCTATATAAAGAATTCAATAGAAAGGATAAAATTAATGGACAAAATTACAATCAATGAATTGAAATCACTATCAGAAGTGGAGGGGAAAAACTGTGTCTCCATTTTTCTTCCTACCCACCGCGCTGGAAAAGAGACAGAACAAGATCCTATTCGATTCAAAAATTTGCTGCGGGGTGTTGAAAAACAACTCCTGGAGGATGGTGTTCGCAGGCCAGAGGTAGAAAAAATTCTTGTATCCGCAGAAAATTTGTTGATCGAATCAGGTTTTTGGCGACAACAAAGCGAAGGATTGGCTGTGTTTATTTCTCAGGATCATTTTTATACCTTCCGGCTTCCAGTTCAATTTGATGAATTAATTGTAATTTCGTCTACTTTTCACTTAAAGCCACTACTGCCTTTCTTCGCCAGAGATGGACACTTTTATGTGCTGGCACTCAGTCAAAATCAAATCAGGCTCCTGGAGGGTACCCGGCATACTGTTGATGAGATTGACACTGAAGATACTTTGCCAAACCTGGCAAAGGCTATGGAGTATGAGCATTATCATAAAGACCTTCAATTCCATACCGGCACAGCTGCCAGACAATCGGGGGAAAGTGCTGCCATGTTTCATGGGCATGATCCTAGCGATGATGATAAAAAGAGAATATTGCGCTGGTTCCACAAGGTTGATGAAGCATTATCAACAGTTTTTTCTGAGGAAAAATCACCGTTGGTGCTGGTAGGCGTTGATTATTTGATCCCCCTTTACAAACAGGCTAATTCATACCCACACTTAATCGATCATGCAATCTATGGAAACCCTGAGGAGTTGAGTGCAACAGAAATTCATCAAAAAACATGGCCTTTGATTGTTCCGAGATTTACAGAAGATGAGGAAAAAGCCTATTGGAAATATCATGAGTTGAAAAACCAGGATCGAACAGCAAAAACGATTGATGAGATTTTATTTGCTGCCCATCAAGGACGTATTGAAACTTTATTTGTTGGAATAGGTGAACAAATTTGGGGGGATTATGATCTTGAGAAACAAGTTTTGGAGATTCACCATGCACATGAATCAGGAGATCATGATTTACTCAACGTCGCAGCTATCCAAACCATTCTAAATGGTGGCATTGTATATGCTGTTGGAATTGAAAAAGTCCCAGATGGCACTTTATTGGCTGCTATCTTTAGATTTTAATGAAAAATATCAATCTCTCTTATGTTGGAGATGAAATATTTGGTATAAAAGCACCTTTCATTCTGGAAGGTGCTTTTATTATCCAGGATAAAAATATTTATGGTATTTTTATTAAGTAATTATCACACCCAAAATTTCATTTGCATTTAATATAAAATTTTTATATATGGAAGAATAAGGAGCAACTATGAAATTTTCTGCAATTTTCTCGATAATTGTCGGTGTTGGCATGATCGGTCATTGGATGACGTCCTATCTCAGTAAACAAATCATTGAACTTAAAACCGAACCCATCCGGATTCTTTTTCACATTGCAGCAGAGATGGTAACGGCTTTATGCTTAATCCTTGGTGGCATAGGTTTGCTCTTAAAGCTACCCTGAGGAATTCCAGTATTTCTGGTATCCATGGGTATGTTGTTTTACACTTCCATTGTCAGCCCAGGTTATTTTGCCCAAAAGGGCAATTGGTTTTGGCTGGGGATGTTTTTGGTTATCATTATTTGTGGGTTGATCAGTATTTTTCTAGTGGTATAAGTATTCATGGATGTCAGTGAATAAGGAGATCGTATGCAAAAAATATCCACCTGTTTATGGTTTAACAATCAAGCCGAAGAGGCAGTCAGACATTACACCTCCATTTTTAAGAATTCCAAAGTTTTAGACCCTGCATTTTATCATGAAGAAGGATATGGAGAACCAGGCACTGTAATGACTGTCCCTTTCGAATTGGAAGGACGGGAATTTTTAGCATTGAATGGCGGGCCAGAGTTTAATTTTACGAATGCCATTTCCTTTATGGTCAATTGTGAAACCCAGGAAGAAGTCGATTACTACTGGGATCGGCTGTTAGAGGGTGGCGAAGCAGAACAATGTGGTTGGCTAAAGGATAAATTTGGGGTTTCCTGGCAGATCATCCCATCGATCATCGCAGAGCTGATGCAAGATAAAGATCCAGAACGATCAAAACGAGTCATGAAAGCGATGTTGAGTATGGTCAAATTGGATATTAACTTGTTGAAAAAGGCGTACAACGGAACCGAATAAAAAACAACAATTAGTCGATTTTTTTACTCCCTATTATTTCAAGTAGGGAGTAAATTTAATTCATCACTTGCAATCGTTCGGGTATCAGCTATGACTACCAATACCAACTCAACCATTAATCGCAGATGGATTCTTTTCCTGATAGGAGTCCTTGTTAGCTGTTTTTTGATATCCATCTGTATTGGTGTGATTGGCCTGGTCCCTTATTTCAATATCTCAGATTCGAATGCCAGTCCCATCCATGAGGTTCCAGATGTAACGATTAAGTTAAGGGTAGACAATGATGGTTGCGGTGTGATCAGGGGTGAAATACAGGGGGACACTGAAGTGAGTTCATTAACCTGGGTCATTCAGGACGAGGATGGATACTCTGTACTGGAGAGAAATGCCGAGAATGAGTATCAATACAGTTATTTTGTCAGTGGAACTTATACCGTTCACATCAAAGCCTGGTATGCAGGAGCATATCACCCAATCAGTGACCTAGTGACAATCGATTGTAAATAAGACCAAAAGATCCAAAACTAAATCAGCTTTTCAGTAGTTTCGTAGCCAGTTCTAAACCGGTCGTTCAACATAATACGATAAAATTTATACATATCAATTCAAATGATCAATATCTTATGAGGAGATGTGACCATGTCCATCAGCAGCTCGATTATTCATATGGTGATCATTCTGGTTGTCTCTGCATTGCTCATTATCACTGGATTAAAAAAACAACCCGGAATAGGTATCCTTGGCGCTATCATGATCATCGTATTATTTCTGTGGGCATGTGGTTATCCATTATCCCGAATTGGTTTTGCTCGTCCCCAGAATTGGTTTTTCACAATTCTGATGGGACTCGGATTAGGACTGATCATCCAGCTACTATCCGTAATGCTGATTGAGCCATTGACAGAAAAAATCACCCACTCCAAACATGATCATAGTATCATCGATGCGGTTAAAGGCAATTGGAAAGTGTTTCTGCAATGGATGTTGATGGTATGGATTTTGGTAGCTGTTATCGAAGAAGGAATTTACCGGGGTTATTTGATGACGGAAATGAAGAATCTTCTCGGTTTAGGATTTTTTGCATTGATTATCAATTTGCTATATTCATCCGTGGTATTTGGGCTTTCTCATGGTTACCAGGGAAGCAGTGGCATACTAAGCACAGGAATAGTTGGTGTCATTTTAGGTATGATTTTCATTCTCAGTGATTTCAACCTGTGGCTGGCAATCTTTACCCATGGGTTTATTGATACGATAGGGATTGGGTTGATCGCCATCGGTGGGGATGAGTATTTGAAAAAACAATTTTGGCTGAAACGATCTTAGTCCACAAATTATTTATGAGAAATAGCTCAGATAAATTATGGTTGTCTCCTCAATCTGGCTATGTTACAAATTCTTGTTGATTTCTTCCAACATGCTATTATAGATTTACTCTACATCGCACCATTCCAATAATTTTTTAAATGTATAAAATTTCAAATTGAAAATTTCTCAGAGATGATCTGTATTGATTCAAATCAGAGCCTTTATTCGTAGTTGAAATGAGATTATTATGTTTTTTTGATTTTAGAAGGAAGGTGAAAAAATGGAATTGTCGATAAATTCTGCCCAGGAAAAAATGTGGAAATTAGCATTAGGATTTGCGAATACAGCCGTCATCTATGCACTTATCAAATCTGAGGTTGTTGAAGAATTGCGCTTTGATGCGAAGACATTGGATGAACTTGTTTATGCTTGTGGACTTAACCCAGATGTTCTTTTTCGTACTTTGAGATTTGCAGAAGTCATCGAAGTAATTACTTTACAGGACGGCAAATATGCCCTTTCTGATGTGGGAAAATTATTGTTGAAAGATGTACCAGGCAGTCTTTATTACGGATTATTGTTGGCTGGTAGTGATCCATGGCAACAAGCGTGGCACAATTTAACTTACTCATTAACAATTGGAGAAAATGCTTTTGAAGCCGCAATGGGCACACCATTTTATGATTACATGAATAGATTTCAACAGTATGGTAACCCTTATAACCAGTGGATGACAATTTCTACAAAAATGTCTGCCAATTCTATTGTTGAAGCATATGATTTCTCAACAATCATGAGTGTTTGTGACATTGGCGGTGGACAGGGTGTATTGTTGCAAACTTTATTGGAAGAAAATCCACATTTGCAGGGGATTTTATTTGATCAATCAAGTGTGCTTGAAACCCATATTCTTGCAGATTTGTCTGATCGTGTAAAAGTCGAAGCTGGAAATTTTTTTGAAAAAGTTCCTGCAGCCGACTTGATGATCTTAAAAAGTGTTTTGCACAATTGGGAGGATGAAAAGGCATTGATGATCCTGAATAATTGTCGGGAAGTTATGTCACCTTCTTCACGGCTGTTGATCATAGAAATGATCATCGACTCACCAACTGATCAGATTGGCGCTTTTTATGATTTAAACATGCAGGTACTATTCAATGGCAAGGAACGCACAGAAGAAGAATTTGATGGTTTGCTAAAGCAAGCAAATTTACAAATAAAACGAATTATCCCGACAAAATCACTTGTGAAAATCATTGAAGTAATTTTGAAATAACTGAGATAATATTTGCATCCAAGGAAAATCATTCATTCAAAACTCCCATTCAAAAAGGTGAACATCGATATCAATAAATAACTCAACAGGACCTTATTCCGAAAATTGGAAATCCCTTTATAAAGTAGCGGGGATCGCCAGTGTTTCCATGCTTGTGATTATGGTGGTTCAAATCATCATCTACATCCTGTGGCCGCCACCAGATACCGCTATCGATTATTTTCATCTCTTTCAGTCAAATTGGCTGTTAGGTCTTTTGAGTCTGGACTTACTTTATCTCCTCAACAACGCAATATTGATCGTAATATATCTTGCTTTGTATTTTTCTTTGCGCAAGATTAATGAAGCAGTAATGTTGATCGGATTAGTGTTGGGGTTGGTAGGCATCTCTGCATACTTTGCTTCCAATATGTCCTTTGAAATGCTTTCGCTCAGCAATCAATACGCAAGCATTTCATCCGAGTATTACCGAACCGCTCTGTTAGGCGCAGGTGCAGCATTATTAGCTGTCTATAAAGGCACGGCTTTCAATGTTTATTATGTTTTGAATGCCATCACGCTATTGATTTTCGCCATTGTTATGTTGCGCAGTGATATTTTTAGCAAAACCACAGCCATCATTGGAATCATTTCAGGTGTGTTAATGTCAATTCCATCTACAGCCGGCGCGATTGGACTGGTATTTTCACTCGGGTCACTCATCCCCTGGGCGATATTTCTGGTTTTAATCTCCAGAAAATTCTTCAAATTCAGCCAATAGATGTGTAAATGAGTTAACTGGGCCAGTTATTCAAGGAAATTAAATATTTCTTGGGTAAAAAACCTATAATATAACCATCCTGTGTTTTTTCCATTTGATAGGACATTTATGAATAAATCTGTCTTAATCATAAGAGGTTTCGTATTACTGAACGCAATGATCTGGTTGGCATTTGCTGTGATCGTCGTGACCGGTAACCACCCCGCCCTGCCAGATTCTGAACCCTATCAATGGTCTCTGGCAATATCAGCATTTGTATCGGCAGTGTTTTTATTGTTGCTGAATTTCTTACTCAAGACGAGTACAAAAATTGCTTTTATTCTTACAATCGCCTTCTTAATTTTGATTGCATTACTCACAATCATGGATGATTTGGGTTGGATTGATTTTCTGGTGCTGGTTGTAACATTAATCCCTGTTGTAATCCTGATCAAAGAACGGAATTGGTTCTTAAGGAAACGTGGTACCACACAAGGATAATTTTCTCTTAAAAGAAATTTCTTCATTAGATTTAATTCCATACATGCCTACTTGAATTGCTTTTCATTAAAATGTAAAGCACACTTGACATTTGGAAATTTTTTTCGTATAATATGTAAAGTAAGCTTTACATAGGAGCATATATGAAAAACCGATTGGAAAAAATGCGCAACCAAATGGGTTGGACACAGCAGGAGTTGGCGGATCGGGTGGAAGTATCCAGGCAGACCATCATATCTCTCGAGAATGGACGGTATAACCCCTCCATTTTACTGGCTTTCCGTCTTGCCAGACTCTTTCGTGTGAAAATTGAAGATATTTTTATTTATTCAGAGGAGGAATAACATGCGTGATCAGAATAAATGGTTGAACAGTCGAATTCGCATTGGATGGTTTTTACTGGTTCTGGGGGTGTTATTCGTCCTGGTGGGTGTGTATTTTGAAATTAACTACTCTTATATTCCTTATAATGTCAGCATCATCACCGGATTGGGAATCCTTTGGGCAGGTATTG
>JAHYJK010000080.1 GCA_019429225.1 Anaerolineaceae bacterium | reverse complement strand
AATCTGTCTGGATCGAATTACGTCATACTACTCACATACAAAAAATAAAAATAACAGCCAATAAAAATCAACTTTCGGTGGATGTACGGTTGAGTAACACCTTGAACGCAAAGCTAAACGCCGAAGTAAAAGATCCAATGGGAAATATTGCTGTTCAAATTGAAAGTTCTGTCTTAAATTTCAGCATTCCATTGCATGATCCCCTCGCATGGTCTCCTGAAAACCCCAATCTCTATACGATAAAAATCTCTGTCAGAAACGACGCATTAACAGAAACCTTTGGTATCAGAACTATACAAAAACAGAATGGGCAAATATATCTGAATGGAAAACCAATCTATTTGCGAGCAGCACTCGATCAGGATTACTATCCAGATCTGATCAGCACACCCCCTTCTCAAGAATATATCGAAGATCAATTAATAAAAGCTAAAAATTTAGGATTCAATTGCATTCGTGTTCATATTAAGATTGCTGACCCGCGCTATTACGCAGCAGCCGATAAAATTGGGCTTTTGGTATGGACAGAATTACCTAACCACATTTTACTCACTAAAGAATCAGAACAGCGGGTGAAGGAAACATTGATCGGTATGGTGGATCGAGATTGGAATCATCCCTCGATAATTATCTGGACGATTATTAATGAAGCCTGGGGGGTGGACGTGAGTAATCCCGATCACCGATTATGGCTTCTGAAAATGTATGAATTGATGAAATCCATCGATCCGACCAGGTTGATTGCAGGAAATTCACCCTGTTGGGGAAATTTTAATGTTGCCAGTGATATCGATGATTATCATATGTACTATGCCATGCCAGATCATCAAAAACGATGGAACGAATGGCTGCTGGAATTTGCAAAACGACCATGGTGGACATTTGCTTGCCAATACGAAAATGAAAAAACCTGGAAAGAATATCTTGCTGCTCCCTGGAAAACCAACCAAAGACCCCCGACCAGGGAAGTGCGTAGAAGAGGTGATGAACCCTTAATCGTTTCAGAATTTGGAAATTGGGGATTACCGAATGTACAGAAATTGAAAGAGCATTATGGAGGTGAACCCTGGTGGTTTGAATCCGGATTTGATTGGGCGGATGGCGTTGTTTATCCGCACGGTATAGAAGACCGTTTCGATAATTATGGATTAAGCAAGGTTTTTCCATCCATACAAGATTTATTCTTTGTGTCTCAAAAAATGCAATTTGATGCGTTGAAATATGAAATTGAACAGATGCGCAAACATTCCAGCATTCAAGGATATGTTGTTACTGAATTAACTGATGTCCACTGGGAATGCAATGGGCTTCTGGACATGCTGCGAAACCCAAAAGAGCATTTTGATCAATTTTCAGACATCAATAATGATGATGTTCTGGTCCCCATTTGGGAACGTTTGGTTTATTCATCTACAGAAACCGGTTTGATCAAATTAATTTTCTCACATTACTCAGAAGTTCCTGTGTTGAATGCGAAATTTAATTGGAAAATGATGGACTCCAATTCGGTTATTGATAGTGGTCATATTGAAAATATAAACTGTGACTCTTACCAGGTTATGGAAATAGGTGAGGTGGGATTTTTGTGTCCAGATGTTAAGAACCCGACCCGAATTAGACTGATGTTTAATCTGACGGTCGAGGAAAAATTGATCACCCAAAACCATCTGGAACTTATCATTCTGCCCCAGCACAGACATCCTGATACAATCATAAATTTACACTCTCCTGAAATAGAACCTGTTTTGATTAATCCTGACTACAAATCCGTTAATGAAACAAGTGAAGCAGACCTCATTATTACATCAAAACTGGATGACACTTTCCGAGAATTACTATTGAGTGGAGCAAGAATATTATTCCTGGCAGATCATGATAATGCTTTGAAAACTTATATCCCAGGACTACAGATAACCTCACGTGCTGGGACTCCCTGGCAAGGTGATTGGGCATCCAGTTTTGGCTGGCATACTTTTGATGATATTCCTACAAATCATGCAGTTGATTTCACATTTTCAGATCTAACGCCTAATCATATTATTCATGGATTTTCTGCTCGTAATTTCCACAAGGATGTTTTTGCAGGAATTTTTGTAGGTTGGTTACACAAACCGGTACCAACGATCGCCAGATTGCGTGTTGGAAAAGGTGAATTATTAATCTCAACCTTCCAAATTAAACAAAACCTGAAAACAAACCCTCTTGCCAGGTATTTATTACAAAATTTGATTGAATTATTCCACTTCTAAATCTGGAGCGTATTATGGATAAAGAATTTCAGAATCCATTACCAATAAAAAACATTGGTGACCCTTTTATCTTGCGAACGATTGATGGCACTTATTATTGTTATGCTACTTCTGCTCAGGATGGATTCAAAGCCTGGAAATCTGATGATCTGGTAAACTGGCAAGAAATCGGATATGTTTACACCCGCCGACAAGACAGTTGGGGAGTATCTGATTTTTGGGCACCGGAGGTCATTTATTTTGTAGGCAAATATTATTTGCATTATTCCGCACGTTGGGGAAAAAACCTGAGCTTACGAATAGGTGTTGCAATCTCCGAATCCCCTAATGGACCTTTTGTAGATGTATATAACCATCCGATGTTTGATTTTGGTTATGCTGTGATTGATGGACATGTATTTATTGACAATGATGGGAAAAAGTATCTTTATTATTCGAGGGATTGCAGTGAATACATCTTCGAAGACAGACATGAAAGCCATCTATATGTAATTGAGCTCGATGATGATCTGGTGTCGGTTAAAGGAGAGCCTGTTTTCCTAACAAAACCTGAACAAGATTGGGAAATTCGATCTGGAGATGAATGGCGATGGAATGAGGGACCGTTTCTACTCAAATCTGAAGATAAGTATTTTTTGATGTACTCCGCAAATTTTTACGCCAGCCGAGATTATTCTGTCGGGTATGCCATTGCAGAAAAGCCAACCGGCCCATTTATCAAAGCCAATCATAACCCTATCTTAAGTTCCAATTGCCCAGAAGTTTCAGGTCCAGGTCATAATTCCGTAACCACTTCACCGGATGGAAAGGAACTTATCATTGTTTATCACATTCATACAGACCCTGCAAACCCAAGTGGAGATCGTCAGGTTTGTATCGATAAGATGGATATTCGTTATGGAGCAATGTTTGTATATGGGCCAACATTGAGAAAACAATAAAGGCAATTTAACAAAAAAATTAGTTTTGACTCTTTTTGCTTATATTTTGTCTACCTGATTTTTCACAAAAGTGAATTTATATCTTAACAATTCCAGTGCGAATGGCGTATAAAGTGGCCTGGGTTCTGTCATATAAATGGAGCTTGGAGAGAATGTTGTTGATGTGATTTTTCACGGTTTTTTCACTAATAGACAATCGCAAGGCAATTTCTTTATTGCTTAATCCATCAGCAATTTCCTTTAGAACTTCAATTTCACGTGGGGTCAGATTTCCCATTATGCCTTCACTGGTCTTCTCAAGACCATCAAACTGTCTCATCACTTTAAGCGCGATTGTTGGTCCCAGCAGTGACTCGCCTTTTGCCACCGCGCAGATCGCTCTCAACATGGTTTCCGGATCTGCATCTTTAAGAATGAACCCCCTGCCCCCGGCCTGCAAACCACGATAAACGTACTCATCATTTTCATACATGGTTATGAAAACGATGCCAATATGTGGCATTTCACAATGAATGACGCGTGTGGCTTCGATGCCATCTTTTTCTGGCATCTGAATATCCATTAACACCACATCTGGCATGAGCTGCCGTGTTAGTAAAATCGCTTCGTTTCCATTCGATGCTTCTCCCAACACCTGCATATCAATCTCGGCTTCCAGCATTTTTCGAATGCCACGTCGGAAAAGAGTATGATCGTCAACAATTAAGACAGAGATTTTATCCATCAATTTTTATCCCTCCTGAAGAGATATGATCGAATGGGATTTGAACATAAATTTCTGTTCCTAAACCAGGTGAGCTGCTTAACTGAAAACTTCCGCCAAACTGCTCCACTCTTTTCTGCATACTCCATAAGCCAAGATGGCTTCCATTTTGCTGCGTTTGAGGATCAAATCCATTTCCATCATCGCATATATAAAGAAAAATTTCAGATTTCTTTTTCTCAAAATTAATTTCAACCACTCTGGCTTGAGAATGCCGGGCTACATTTGCCAAAGCTTCCTGAACAATTCGAAAAAGAGTGGTTTCCAATTCTACAGATAATCCGGAAATATTATCTTTGAAATCATAGGTTACAACTATTTTTTGATCCTTTTGATAACGGTTTATGTATTCCTGTAAGGCAGGGACGAGACCAAGCTCATCCAGGGCTGAAGGACGAAGATCATAAATTAACCTTCTGATATCATGAATGTTTTCCTGTGCCTGTTCAGCCATTTCTGCCACTTCTTCCGCCATTGGGTTATTTTCACGTTGGAGCTGTTTTCTCACCGTTTGCAGACGAATATTAAGGCTGGCAAGCGAAGGACCGACGCCGTCATGTAGTTCGCTGGCTATACGACGACGTTCTTCTTCCTGGATGGAAGCTGATTGAATGGACTGTAACCTGATCATTTCAGTTTTTTCTTCATATAATCTTGCATTTTCAAGTGCTAAAGCAGTACTGTTTGCGATCATTGTTATAAGCTCCAGATCATCCTGGCTGTATAAGACCTCTGATGGGCGTTCAGTAAGTGTTAAAAATCCTGTAAATTTGTCAGCTGAAGTCAGGGGAACTGCAAGATGCGCATTAATTGAATGAAGATCTTTTGATTGATCCGTGTGGTTATCAGAAAGGGGATAAAAAACTTGAAAATTCGTTTCTAAAAATTTGATGAGAGCACATTCTGATGAAATCTTTTTATTTGACTCCCCATTGACGGGAATTGGCAGAAAATAATGCTCAAATGGCATCCAGATTTTTACATCACCCGCTTTTAAAGTATCCATGATCGTTTGTCGAACCAATTTGACAACTTCTGATCTGGTGCGCAATGTAATCAGGTTCTGGCTGAATTTTGTCAACGTTTGCCGAATTTCATATTCTTTCCGGAAAAAGGCTCGATCAACAAAAAGTTGGATTTTGTGACGCGCAGGTTGGAAAATGAAAGCCACCAATAATGCAGGTAATACCATTGAAAGTATGGATTCTCCCCCGGTCAACTCTCGATACAAAGAAGCACTCATTAGAGCGAGTAGAACAAAAGCAACAGTTAAGGACGCTGTAAGTAAAGAATAGATAAGTCCTTTCCTCACGACAACACGAATATCAAGGAGATGATAACGGAGAATTGCATATCCGATGGAGAGAGGATAAATTGCCGGAATCAGACCGCTCCATTGAGATGATAACACCGGAACAACATGTATTGCTGCAGGAGCCCAAACAAAAAGATACCATCCAGTCAATCCCAATAGAAGGCCCGTAATCACAACCAGCGCCTGTTGTTTTAATATACGTTCGCCTTTTTGGAAAATAATGAGAAATAATGGTATCGTTTTTAATAGTATCGAGCTAAGACCAAATGCGATAAAATATGGCCAGCCCATCATAAAAGCTAATATCCGCCATAATTCATCAATATCAAAAATATTTGTCAGGATTTGGAAACCGGACATTAGTCCAATCGATATAACTCCAAAAATAAAGTAACCCTGGCTAAGTCGCCATTTATTAAGGAATTTCTGACGCTTTTCATTTACTGGAAAATTTAAGAATAAAATCCAACCAGCAACCGGCGCGGATACGGCATAAGGTATCAGCAAATAACCCAACCATTTATTCAAACTCAAAAAGCTTTCCCAAATGATGCTTGGACCCAACGACCACAACAGTAGATAAACCAACAAATATCGATTTATTTTAAAAGATGGATTTCGAAGAAAAACAAAAATACCGACAAGAATAAACACCAGGGACGACACGAAATATCCAGGTAAAAATTTTACGGCAATTTCTGATGTGAATTCCATGATTGGGACTGAGATCGTCAGTATTTGGTTCCCACGTTCCAGGGTGTATTGTATATCTTGACCTGTGCCAGCTTCCTGTATCAGTTTTTTTAACCCCCGGACATTGTTGCCATTCACGGCAATAATTCGGTCCCATGGTTGCAAACCAGCTTTCAAACCGGTGAAATCTTTTGGGGTAAAACTGCTGACCACTCTGGCTGGATTGATGAAAAATCCAGGAAATGGTTTCCCAATTTGACTGCTGATTGAAACTGTTGAAATTCCCCACAGAAATAAAACCAGAAAGAGCATCAGGAATGAAACTAAATAGGGATGATTATTCGCCTGTCTCAAAAAATCTGAAAATTTTTTACTAATGTTCATGAGAATCCTTTCCCATGGCATTTATTCCAGTATAGCACACCAGCTTATAGCGGATATAGGTCTGCAGACCTAATTTCTATAGGTCTTTTTCCCCATTCGATAATCCATATGTGGACACTGACATACCCGATTCACCTGGCTTATTCTGAAGTTGGTTCAAGATTTTTTCTTGTTGACCTGGGAAAGGAGATTATGATGATCAGTGAAGGTTGGAATGTGGGCTCAGTCACAATGAAAAGAGTCCAGATATCAGATGGGGAAGTAATAGCGGTTCAAAATAAAAGACATGGAGGGGATTTGTCAGGCGTAGTCCGAGAAATGGTGCAATCGGGGATACCGGGTAATTCATCCCATAAAACCATTGTCACAGGTCCTTTGGCATCCACTATTTTTGATCTTCCCTATTGTCCGGAGTCAGTCTGTATCGAAAAAGCATTACAACATTTGGAAATGGACCCGGATATTGTTCTATCTTTGGGAGGAGAAAGTTTTGTGGTGTATTGTATCTATGAGCGACATGTTCGCAACATGGTATTCAGCAGCCGTTGTGCGGCTGGCAGTGGGGAATTTATCCTCCAACAATTCGGACGTATGGGATTGGATCTGGAGGAGGGGTTGAGACAGGCAAAAAATGGCAAAACGGTCTCTTTGGCATCGCGTTGTTCCGTTCATATTAAATCTGACGCAACTCATAAACTTAACAAAGGAGAATGCAGCCCAATTGATATTGCCTACTCTTTGGTAATCGGGCAAGCAACAAAAATTCAGTCATTGATCGAATCTACTGCCTGGGAACGAAAGAATATTTTGGTAAGTGGTGGCATGTCTCAAAATGAATTACTGGTCGATGAATTGCGTCGTCTCATGCCTGAGAGCAAGATTGACATTATTCCTGAAAGCTCATATCTAGAAGCATATGGCGCGGCTATCGAAGCCACTCATTCTGATGTGATCGATCAACCAATTCTAAATTGTTTAAAATCAGCAAAAACCCACCAATTCGATACCTTATCACCACTCAAAGATTTTTCACAGCAAGTAAACTTTATTCAGAAAAACGGAACTGTGCATCCAAAATCAGGTATGCAGGCCATCCTGGGAATCGATGCGGGCTCAACCACTACAAAAGCTGTTTTGTTTGATATCGAAAGTGAAAATGTGGTTGCTTCCATATATTTACGCACCCATGGAAACCCGGTAATGGCTGCGCGGAAGTGTATGGATGAAATTCAAAACCAATTGCAAGGTTGTCCGGTTGAAATCATTAATGTGGCAGTCACTGGATCGGGAAGAGAACTGGTTTCAGTGTCATTCAATAACTGTCTCAGCTTCAACGAAATTCTTGCGCATGCTCGGGCTGCAAAAGCTTCGCATCCCGATGTAGACACGATTTTTGAGATTGGTGGACAGGACGCGAAATTTATCTCGTTATTACAAGGCATACCGGTCGATTATGCAATGAATGATGGTTGTTCGGCAGGAACAGGTAGCTTTCTGGAGGAAACCTCTGCATCAGACATGAAATACAAGGTAGAAGAGATTGGTCTACTTGCCTTAACAGCGGATGCTCCTCTATCATTTGGTGAACGCTGTGCAGCCTTTATTAATTCTGAAATTCGTACTGCTTTGCAAAGTGGGGAAGATCCGAAAAATATTCTGGCAGGTCTGGTGTATTCAATTGTTAAAAACTACCTGTCTCGTGTGGTGGGTACACGACATATTGGTGATGTAATTCTACTACAGGGTGGTGTCGCCCTCAATTCAGCTGTTGCACCAGCTGTGGCTGCCGTAACTGGTCGCAAGGTAATCGTCCCACAAAATCCGGAATTGATGGGGTGTGTGGGAACTGCCATGATGGCGAACGATTTGATGAAAGAAAACAAAGTGCAGTCGAAACCATTAACTTTCCAACAAATACAAAAATTACGCATGGATCAAAAAGAAAGCTTCCAGTGCAAGGCATGCAAAAACAATTGTCTGGTTCAACGAATTGAAATTGGGGAAAAGACCTATCCTTTCGGTGGTTTATGTTCACGCTGGGAAATGCAACGTCGTCCTCTCTCACTGCGTCATCAAGAAGGACAGGACCTGGTGACTCTGAGAACAAAAATCATGTTTGATGATTTCGCTCCCAAAAAGCCTGAAAAACCTCTGGGCCGAATAGGGATCCCTCTGGCACTGACCACTTATTCGTTGTTCCCTTTCTATTCCACTTTACTCACTTCGATGGGATATGAAGTGGTGTTATCGACTCCTGGTAAAGGGAACAAGAAAACGCACGCACCTTTCTGTTATCCAGGCGAGCTGTTGCATGCCAGTGCAGATGACCTGGCTAACCAGGGTGTAGATTGGATATTCTTACCTCAAGTTCGTGAGTTTTCCATTCTGGGAGAGCATGCTCATGCATATACATGTTCATTCACAGAGGATAGCATAGGCATCCTCAGCAACTTTTTTGGCGAATTGAAACAAAAGTTCCTGACACCTGAGATCGGATTTTCGAAACATTTGCAAAAAACAAGTCAACGGGAAATTATCAGCATGGCACAAAAACTTGGCGTTTCTGCAGAAATTGCCTTGCAGGCATACCATTCAGCTCTGCTGCAGCAAGAGGAATTTGAAGAAACATATCGGGAAATTGGGCAATCTACCCTCGAAAACCTATCAGGTCCAAAAGTAATTCTCGTCGGCAGACCCTATGTGGCATACAACACCCATGTCAATCTGTCCATTCCGAGGAAAATTGCCAGTCGTGGTTTTCATGTGATTCCTGCAGACATGCTTAACTTTGATCTACCAGCAATTGAACGGAATGTCTGGTATTTTACTCAGATGGAGACAAATGCTATTCGATATGCCAAACTTCACAAAGATGTGTATATCTGTTTCCTGTCTTGTTTTTCCTGCAATCCGGACGCGATTATTTATCACCGCATTCGCAGTGAAATGGAAGGTGAGCCATTCTGTTTCTTGGAGGTTGACTCCCACACCGCAGACGCTGGGATAGATACCCGCATTGGCGCTTTTATGGACATCATTGAAGAGCGCAGGGAATTGGGAAAACAACTTGATGGTGCCAATAATCAGAAGAATGGAAACTACAAAATTGAATACAACCACCACAAACCAAAAATAATTACCGAAGAAGGTGAGATACTGGGATTCGATGATGAGCGAGTTGTTCATGTTCTTCTCGCAGATACACCTGCCATTTCCACTCAATTATTCATTTCACTATATAGCCGGATGGGATGGAAGGTAAAACAGACTCACATGATGGACGCTAAAATCCTGCAGGCAGCTCGCAAAGTTTGTTCCGGACGAGAATGCCTCCCATTTCTGGCAATGGTTGGAAAACTGGTACTGTATCTGGAGAATCGTGATCCAAATGAAGTGACCTTATTTCACATGCTGGAGCAGGAAGGTCCCTGCCAGATTGGAAATTGGTTTGATGCCAGCCATGTCATCTTCCAAAGAATGGGAGTGAAAAATACATTTACTGTATGGCCAAGGATTGAAAACAATTACCTGGGTGGAGGAGAAATTGTTGCACTCTCCGTCACTGCAGCCTGCAGCCTGGGTGATCTGTTGAGCGAAGCGCGCTCAGCCTTGACATGCCTGGCGAAAGATCCAGGTGATGCCCTGGAAAAATTAGATGAGATCGAGAAAAGGCTCATCAGAATAGCGGAACGCGGAATCCCGGCCATCGAACTTGCGCTACCGAAAATTGCCAAGGAACTGCGTGAAATTCCACTCGCTGAGCGCATCGAGAACCACCCTAAAGTACTCTTGTTCAGTGGGGTCAACCGAATTTTTGTCGATAAGCCAGTGCAGCGTTATTTTGAGGAGCATGGAATCCTCTCAAAAACTGGTGATCTTGGGGAATTCCTTTGCTTCTATGAGACTGAACCAATCGTCCGGCGTGGATTTGCGGTAGGTTCCTTATCCCCAGATGATCAGTTTGCCTTGAAAACATTGATCAAAGGGGCGATCAGAAATCCAACTTCTCAACCACGCTTCCAGGCTTTGCGAGCTGCTTTGCATGTGTTTATTATTGAAACCCTTGATCACCACTGGAGGAGTATTCTGGCAAAAAGTGGCTTGATATTCTCGCCTGATATTCATTACCGAGAATTAATCCGGAATGGGCATCAACAGGTATCCATCAATGGATGGACAGAAGCCCCCTGTACAGCCGGACGATATTTGACTTCTCTGGAAGAAGGTGCCTTCGATGGATATGTGAACATCGGTGCTTTCAATTGCACCCCTGCCAGTAATGCAACAGCCGTCACACATGATGCAGCTATCAAAAGCGGATTGCCCTACGCAGTCATTGAAGCAGATGGTGCTGGCATTACAGCCAGTCAGGTAAGACAACTGGAATCGATTGCAGCACAATGTTGGGAAATGAAAATGGAGGTCCCTGTATGAAAATAGAGCCAAAAATGGATCATTAATCAGTCATAAAAAAAATTGAAGAAATATTCATTTGAAAGATCATCGGGTAATTTGGTCTTGTATGTCCGGTCTCCCGATGACCCATTTAAAATTCATGTAGGCATCCAACCTATGGTACGATTCAGCTCTGAACATTTCATCTACAAAATATTCGGAGATTGAGAAAATCAAATATGGAACAACGCATTAAAGACCTTTTTAATGAAGCGATTTTACAGGAAACTATGCAAAGATACGGGTTTCTAAAGGATGAAATCCGGATTCTGGATAGCTTTGAGAGTTTTATTTATGAATTCACTAATCAAAGTGGTGAATACATCCTGCGCATTTCCCATTCGATTCGCCGCAGTAAAGATCTCATCCATGGTGAGGTGGATTGGATTAATTTTCTCGCCGACCATGGAGTCTCAGTCGCTAGAGCCATTCTTTCTCAAACTGGCAATCTGGTGGAAACGATTCCCGATCAGCATGATGGGTATTTTTTAGCAACTGCGTTTGTAAAAGCTGCAGGAAATCCCCCATGGGGAAGGTGGACGCCTAAGCTTTTTGAATCCTATGGCGAACTGATCGGACAAATGCATGCTTTGACCAATCAATTTCAACCCTTGCATCCGGAAAGAAAACGCCCCGAATGGGATGATCCGATTTTTGATTTTGTAACTCAATATTTACCTGAAAGTGAATTTCATATTCGAGAAAAATATAGAGCTGTTTGTGTGCATGTAAACACACTACCCAAAAATCAAAAGACTTATGGATTAATTCATCAGGATGCCCACGGATCAAATTTATTTATTGATGATCAAGGAAAAATTACCTTATTTGATTTCGATGATTGTGGTTATAACTGGTTTATCAACGATATCGCAATTGTCCTTTTTTACCTGGTGACATCAACGGATGAAAAAGCAGCGTTCACAATAGAGTTCTTGGGTCATTTCCTTAAAGGATATTTACACTGTTTCCCTCTCGACCTGGATTTGTTAAAAG
The DNA here is from genome assembly GCA_019429225.1 of Anaerolineaceae bacterium. Classification (GTDB taxonomy): domain Bacteria; phylum Chloroflexota; class Anaerolineae; order Anaerolineales; family Anaerolineaceae; genus UBA6170. The sequence continues at coordinate 4,137 of JAHYJK010000080.1, read as the reverse complement.
AAATTCCTTATTTCCTTAAAATGCGCGAGATTGAGTTATTTGCAGTCATTCAAAGAGACTTTGACCTGGACAACATTGAAGATAGCTGGGCGATGCGATTCATGCATAATCGAAAGTTCAATATCGAAAATGATGTTCCTTTTATCGATTTAGATTTTGATTCGCTGAGATCATTACTTTAGTCCTCTTTATTTCGATCAAAAATGTGTAGAATAATAAGGGTTGAGAAGATTCATTGATATCGACAATCCATTACAGGTATGTAATAATAATTATTGAACATCTGGAATAATCAATAATCTAGCCAAAGCTTGCTACGAAAATGGAAACCAGGAATTACCGTCAACGAATAAGATAACGAATAATCGAATGAGGGTCTCCTGACCAATGGGCAATTTTCCCTTCTTTTCTGTGAGAGATCGTTCATGTAAAGGTAATAAATTATTTATGATGACTGATTCGATAAGAGGATAGCATGTCAGAACCGGTATTGATTGTCTATGCCACCCGTTATGGATCCACTAAAGAGGTTGCAGAAAAAATTGGACAAATATTTATTCAGAGTGGAATTGATGTAGACGTACTTGCATGCAAAAAGGTTGATACCCTTGAACAATATCAACTCATTGTCATCGGGGCACCCTATTATATTGGTAGCATGTTGAAAGAAGCAAAAAAATTTCTGATTAAGAATCAGAACATACTCTCCAGAAAACAGGTTGCTTTCTTTGCGCTTGGTCCCATTGGTAGTACTGAAAAGGAATTAACAGAAACCCAAAACCAGCTGGATCATGAACTCAAACAATTTCCCTGGTTTAATCCTATCTCCACCGTAATGTTTGGTGGGAAATACGAGCCTGATAAATTGCATTTTCTGGACAAATTTTTGACTGTACCGCCTGCCTCTCCCCTGCATAATTTAGCAGCCAATGATGCCAGAAATTGGGATGAGATCAAGGCCTGGGCTGAAAATTTATCTTCTTCTCTACAAACAGCTGACAACCCTTCTGTTCATTGATGATGATCTTGAAGTAAATTCAGCAACTTTTAATTAGAAAATAGGACCAGTTCTCCTCATTCCATTTTCTGCCTTCATCCAACATTGCCAGGTAATTGTTTAATGGCATGTAATTAACGAAGGAGAGAATGATAAACTTGACATTATTTCATTATATAACCTGTATATTTCTGATTTTCAAAAAACCATGCCATAATTCAATCGTATAAGTTAATTAATAAAGGAGAAAAATGGAAATAACTCCTCGTTTCTCAACCATTGATGAATACATCGCTCAATATCCAAAAGAAATACAAAAAATCTTACAGCAGATCCGGTCTGTTATTAAAGAAGCTGCCCCAGATGCCTCCGAAAAGATTAGTTACCAGATGCCAACCTTCTACCTGCATGGGAATCTGGTGCATTTTGCCGCGTTCAAAACGCATATCGGTTTTTACCCGGTTCCCAGTGGGATAGAAAAATTCAAAGAAGAGCTGTCCCAATATAAAGGTGGAAAAGGATCCGTGCAATTCCCTCTGGATAAACCTATTCCTTATGATCTCATTCGCAGGATAACGCTCTTTCGTGTTGAAGAAAATTTGTCGCTTTCGAAAAACAAACCCAAGAAGTAAATTTGAATCGAAGATGAGTAACCACCCGGGAAAAGCTCCCATTGCCATCCCTGGCATACTTCGTTTGGCCTATGAATTTATTTTCTTTGGTTTTGCAACCTGGGCATTATTCGAGACCAATGATTTAACGATGGGTTGGATTTTCTTAACCATTATCTTAATCCATTACCTTATTTCATATGATCGGATCTTGTTGTTGTTAAAGTACACCAAATTTGGAAATGAAAAGCAATGATAATCATAAAAACTGACCGATTGATACTGCGTAGCTTCATGGAAGAAGATCTTCAGGGATTTTCTGAGTATCGTTCCGATCCAGAAGTTGCCCGATACCAAACCTGGAATACGCCATATCCTTTGGAACAAGCAAATTTCTTATTCACAGAAATGAGTAAGACCGAACCAGGTACACCCGGTGAATGGTATCAAATTGCTATCGAAAGAAAAGATCACCCAGGAATTATTGGAGATTGCGGCTTCGAGACCAAAAGATACGATCGACAACAAGCTGAGATTGGTTTCTCATTTGCGCAACCGTTTCAAAAACAAGGTTATGCCACCGAAGCAGTCAGAGGATTAATTGATTATCTTTTTTCAACCTTTAATTTACACCGCATCATTGCTATTTGTGATGTAGAAAATCAGGCATCCGTTCGATTGTTGGAAAGATTAGGAATGCGCAGAGAAGGTCACTACATTGAGAATATCTGGTTCAAAGGCAAATGGGGAAGCGAATATTTGTATGCGGTATTAAAAAGGGAATGGCAAATAAATGAAACAGGAAAAAACGAATCTCACAATTTTTCTGTTATAAAATGATGATATCTGATTCCTACAGATTTTCTAATTGAATAACCCAATCCATCTCTCAGGAGGAAATTAACCATGCAAGAACCGCGCTTCAAGTCCTTCAATTATGCCATCGGTATGTTTGGCACTTCGATTCCCATCAATATGCTTAAAACATACGCAGCGATTTATTATGTGGTCAATTTAGGTTTGACTACCCTGCAACTTTCATCGATTTTGTTCTGGTATACCTTTATTGATGCGCTGGACAACCCGGTGTATGGTTTTCTGTCTGACCGCACACGCAGCCGTTGGGGACGTCGCAAACCATGGCTGGTGATTGGTACACCGTTACTCGTGCTGTGTTTTATCGCTTTTTACAGCACTCCGAGCTTTTTATCCGGTAATTCATTGTTTGCATATGCCATGTTATTTTATATTCTGGCCGGTACGCTGGATTCTGTGATCAATGCGAATTATGCAGCTTTATTTCCCGAATTATTCCGTACAGATGCCAGCCGGGCGAAGACGAATGCCATGCGTCAGGCTTTCCAGCTGGTTGCCATGATTATCAGTATTGCGCTCACACCAATGGTCACCAGTGCAATCGGATTCAGTATGACGGCTATTATCTATGGAATTTTAGGCGGTGCGGTCATCCTATATATGACTTTCACTTCGAAAGAAGTAGCGTTTCATGAAGATGAGGAAAAGCCGAAGTTCTGGCATAGTTTGAAAAGCCTGTTCACCAATCGCAAATTCTGGTTAGCCGGTTTTACAAATGCGTTTTACAGCGCAGCTATGTCCCTGGTACTGGCATCCCTGCCCTTCTTTGTAAAATACACACTACAAATCCCGGATAGTCAATCCACGATTTTATTTGCATCCGTACTGATCATTGCAATCGGTTGTGTGGTCATCTGGGCACGTCTGGTTAAGAAATTTACGCTGATTCCTGTATGGCGAGCAGCCTTAATCAGTCTGGCGATTGCATTCGTCCCCCTGTATTTTGCAAACTCGCTAGCAACGGCAGCTATAGGAAGTGCGCTGGTTGGGTTTGGATTTGCTGGCGTGATCACCACCATGGATTTGATTGGTGCCAAGATTATGGATGAAGACACCAAAAAATACAATTTGCGCCGGGAAGGCATCATTGCCAACGCATTAGGATTCATGAATCGCCTGAATGGGTTGTTCACCAGTTTTGCCTTCTATTTGATTTTTGTCATCTTTCATTTTGAGAGCGGGAACAATCCCGGACCTGACCCCGCGAATGCATCTCGCTTCTTATTAACGGTATTCCCATTTGTGTTAATGTTGATCAGTTTTGGCTTTTCCTTCTTTGTTCATTTTCCAAAGAATGATCCCACCAAACCAGTTGTGGAACTCAACCCAACAGGAGAAGCATAATGGCACTCATACGCCTGGATCATGTTCCGGAGACCATCGGGGTGAATGTTCCTGTCAATATCATTTTGCCTGACCCCGGTAAAATCAAAAATGTCCCTGTTCGCGATCGGAAAGTCCTCTATCTTTTGCATGGACTGAGTGATGATGGTAGCGCCTGGCAACGGTATTCTTCCATCGAGACTTACGCCAATGCCTATGGGCTGGTGGTGATTATCCCCTCGGCTGGCCGTAGTTTCTATGTTGATCAACCCAACGGTCAGGCATATTTTACCTACCTGGTGGAAGAGCTACCCCGGTATATAAATGACG
>JAHYJK010000079.1 GCA_019429225.1 Anaerolineaceae bacterium | reverse complement strand
GTGGTTCCACTTGCCCCCATACTTGCACCTGTCGCAGGAATTTGTTTGGATCCAATCAAGTTGGAAGCATTTACCGGCAAATATAATTTCCATTTCAGGATGGTATACAAAGCAGCCTGTATGCCGAATCCGATGATAATCGGGAGCACAATCCATCGATCCTGCCAGAAGAAATCAACAGCATGGCTTACACTTTCTGCCCACGAAACAATCCCAAAATAGACTGCTGTGAGAAATATGGATGCAAGCAAACCAACGCCTAAAGGGATCAGGGGGGTTCTTAGGTTCATTTCACAATGTTTTTTTCATTTCATACCTGATACGGATTAACCTTCCCTCGTATCATACGGAATCATGTCTGTATTGTCATGCGCTAAGTCGCTTGAATTTCACTAAGCAAAAACACCTATCAAAAGTCTGATGAAAAGCTCTGATAATAACAGCAATTTCCGAGGATGATTCATAATTGGAAAAATTGGTGCAGGCTATTATGTCAGCCGATTCAGTTATGTATTTAATGGTAACGGTATAACGAGAATGAGCCAGGTTCAAGCACCCTGGGGTGGTATGGGTAGCAGTTCAAATAACGTTGGCCAGGGATATGGCATGCCGGGTAATGATTACAATAGCAGGGGAGAAATCAATCAGGATCAATTCTTACAGATGCAAAAAGATCTTCAAAAATAAATAACCTATGAAAAAACAGGCAAAAGTGCCTATTGTGGATTAATTCTCCTACAAATACAATAACACCAGAGTAAATCATCCTACATAAATAGTGGTAGCGGGTATTTTTAGTGGGAAATCTCATTCAAAATAACCCTACCGCTATGATGATAAAGTTTAACTAGAGTCGTCTAAATAGGAAAGGATTGGTGTCATGCCTAAATTTCGAAGAAAAATCTTAAAAAACCAAAAGAAACGGAATAATCCGAAAAAATTCCCGTTATTATTCATATTTGGTGGTTTGGCAATTATTATTATTGCTTTACTTTTCGCTTTCCAGAAAAAAACAGAACCGTTCACCCCTGAGATTACCGGTAAACCCAGCCTTAAAACTGATAAAGAAATGGTAGATCTTGGGAATGTTAAATTAGGAAAAACCGTTCGTGTTTCTTTCGAACTTAAAAATGTTGGTGATGAAACTCTACGGATTTCTAATGTACCTTATGTTGAAGTAAAAGAGGGTTGTTGACCCCCCACCCCTGTCATCGGTTCGATGACCCTTCAACCTGGCGAATCTACATTAATATCAATGCAATTTAATATGCATGGTATTGAAATGGGAGGGATACATGACTTCAGACTTCATATTCCTTCCAATGATCCTGATAATCTAAACAAGACGCTCACGATCCTCTCGAATTGGATTCCTTAATCAAAAAGGTTTACGTAGCAAGGATAAATAAGTTATTGAAAAAGTTCAGCTTCTAGGTTTCGGTAAAATTTTATACTAAGCAAAAATGCCTACCTTTCATTAAGCTGATTCACCTGAATTCAATTACTTACATTGACTACACTTTGGTAAATACCAAAAATAATGATTAAAAATGTCGTTTCATCATAACGTGTCAAGGTGTTTTTGGTTGCCCTTCGCCAAAAATCCTACAGGTCCGTTTTATGAAGATGATACGAAAAAGGACGATACATGAAAATAGATGGAAGCAGGTTGTTTTCTCGTGGTAAATTTTTGTTGCCATTCATCATTTTATTAACAATAAGTTCTATACTGGCAGGTTGTAGTGGTAATCCAACCACTCCCAACATGGACCTCGACAAAATGGCTCCCATGTCTGATATGCCAGAAGAGGTACAAAATGCACCTGTTACTGTGCAAGTTTCCTATCAATTTGCGGTTGCTAATCCTGATGCGCTAAAAAATGTTCCCTGTTATTGTGGTTGTGGCAAGGTCGGGCATACTTCGAATTATTCCTGCTACGTGAAAGAAATAAATTCTTCGGGGGAGATTATATTCGACTACCACTCCCTTGGCTGTTCGATTTGTGTTGATATCGCCCAGGATGTGATTAAAATGACAACGGACGGGAAAGCTCCCGAGAAAATACGGGAGACCATTGACCTGAAATATTCGCAATATGGTACATCAAATATGCAGCCAGTCCCATAATTTAAAATGAAACTTCCTTTACCCATTTCAAATTTCATTACATTTTTTCTTCAAAGGATTTGGCTATTCGTGTTTGTGTTGTCTGGATTGCTTATTCTAATTGCTCCATTTCCACAGTCTTCCAAAACACCACAGAAACGGCTTATCCGCATTGAAGCATCCAGCTTTCAATTCACGCCTGGTCAAATTCATATTAATCCAAATGACGAGGTAACAGTGGAATTGGTTTCGATGGATGTTGTACATGGTTTATCACTGGATGGATATGATTTTGAATTAAAGGCTGATCCAGGTCAAACTGTTTCAGCAACCTTTGTGGCTGAGAAAACAGGAGTATTCCGTTTTCGATGTTCTGTTGCCTGTGGCAATTTACATCCCTTCATGATTGGAAAACTTCAGATTGGACCCAATCAATTACTCATACGCGGTGTTGCCTTATTAATATTATCCATCGTGGCAGTGTTCTATTCGGTGAGGCAAATCCCCCAATTTCAGACAAGGTTGGCCTGATGGTGCGAATGGATTTGACCCGTTACCCATGGGCTCTCTCAATTTTGCGTAACCGTTGGCCACAATTTTTGTTGCGAGCTGTGACATTGGCAGGATTTATTTTTACCATTTTAGCTGGTTTATTTGGTTCAACAGTAGGTAGTCATAATTTTGCAATTATTTTTGTGTGGATCGCATGGTGGACAGCCCTTAAGTTAATCTTTATCCCCTTTGGTGGGCGTTCCTGGTGTTCCATTTGTCCGATCCCTATGCCTGGAGAATGGCTTCAGAATGGCGGGATATTAATACCTCGCGGTAAAGGTTTCGGGTTAAACAAGAGGTGGCCAAAAGCGCTGCGAGGTTCATGGTTGCAGGCTGGTGGATTTCTACTCATCGGATTGTTTGGAGCGCTAACACTGACTTCTGCCAGTGTAACAGCCTTTGTTCTTTTATTTATCATTGTTCTTGCATTCGTGTTAAGCCTGGTATTCGAACGGCGCTCCTTTTGCAATTACCTTTGTCCAATCGGTGGTTTCACCGGTTTATATGCACAAGCTGGACCAGTAGAAGTGCGTGTCAAAGATGCTGAAGTTTGCGCCAGCCACGCTGAAAAGACCTGTTATAACGCTTGTCCATGGGGACAATACCCTTTGGCTTTAAAATCCAGTGCGAATTGTGGACTCTGTATGGAATGCTTGCGCGTCTGTCCGAGTGACAACATCGTTGTAAACCTGCGTCCATGGGGAAGCGACTTGGGACCTAAAACCAAACATCGTTTAGACGAAGCCTTTCTCGGTTTGGTAATGTTAGCCAGTGCACTGGTCGATTCAGCGGTTTTTCTTGGGCCATGGGGTGAGTTAAAATCTGCAGCCTATTCGATCGGTAGCACTCCCTGGTTCATTTTTGCCGGCGTTTTTCTTTTCGCAGCCTTCGTCATCCTTCCTGGCTTTTATGTTGGTGCAGTTTTGTTATCGATACAACTGGATTCAACACGAATTACTTTAAGACAGTCATTGGCAAAATATAGCCAGGTGCTAGTTCCACTCGGGTTAATGGCATGGATTGCATTTACCATTTCTTTCGCTTTTGCCAAATTCTCTTATGTGCTACCGGTGATATCTGACCCACTTGGGTGGGGCTGGAATTTGATAGGGTATTCAAATACCGCATGGGTAGGACAGTCTACCTCCTTGAGTCTGTTATTGCAAATTGTAATTTTAGCAGCTGGCTTGTTTTGGAGCAGCCGGGTTGCATTTCGAATAAGTGAGACTCCACGTGTAGCGCTTCCAATGATTGCATTTTGTGGAATATTTTCCTACACCATGCTTTGGCTCTTGATTGGTTAAACCTATGAAAAAAGAATTTTTAGCACGGTTTCTTGTCATCCTGTTTATTTTGATTGCTGTGGCGATTCCTTTTGCTGGACAATGGCTGTTCTCCAGAAATAAGACCGATATCATAGAACTCCACGCCCGGATGCCGGAAAATGGGGGATGGAGTATCGATCAGATTGACGCAGAGGTTAACGAACCAATACATCTACGGATGACGAGTGACGATGTTGTTCATGGTATTGCTATTGGAAAATCCGATTTACCTGGGGTGGATATTTTTCCCGGAGAATTCGTTGAAACTACGTTCGTTTTTGACCGACCAGGACAATATACTTTTTATTGTACACGATGGTGTGGACCGAATCATTGGCGTATGCGTGGAACTATTGATGTATCAGGAGAAGGACGGCCTCTGCAACCCGAACCACAACCATTATTTGTTACTCTCGACATCGATATTGACTCACCACCGATTGCTGAAACTGTTCCAACTGAGCAAGTCTCAGCAGAACGAGGCGCGAACTTTGCAAGTCTTCTCCCCACCTATGCAATCGACCGCACCACCTATCTCTCAACAAGCCCAGCAGTGCTATGGATGCGGTTGCGAGCCGAATCAGCTTTGTCCAACTTGAGCGACCAGGATATTTGGGATGCGGTTGCATGGATCTGGCAAGGACAGACAACGCCTGCAAATTTAGAAAATGGTCAAAGACTCTATGCTGAAAATTGTGCTGCCTGTCACGGAGAGACCGGTAAAGGGGATGGTGTTATGGCGCGAAATAATCCTGTTTGGGATCCAGGCAACCATAATATGGATAAATCATCCGATTCATTTACTGGAGAGGGTTTCGTGCGGCCGCGTGATTTCAGCGATCCCAAGAACCTATTAGGAACCAGTTCAGCTTTGCTTGAAGGAAAAATCATCCGGGGAGGAATGGGCACTGGTATGCCATATTGGGGACCAATTTTCACATCTCAGCAAATTGAAGATTTAATAAGTTATCTATTCACGTTTGCCTGGGATGCCACTTCTGAAGCAAACTTAGACTAGAACCAGAAAATAGATTTTGTTAGCGGGTATAATTAACAATCATGTCTTCACAAAACTCCCCGATTATTCGCGTTCTTCTCGCTGATGACCATGTCGTTGTTCGTGCAGGGATTCGTCAATTCCTTGAACAAACCTCTGATATCCAGGTTGTAGCAGAAGCATCCAATGGGAAAGAAGCTTGTGAACTGATCGAGCATTTCAAACCTGATGTTGCTGTCCTGGACATTCAAATGCCATTGATGAGCGGTATTGAAGTAACCCGATGGGTTCGCTCCAATCATTTATCGATAGGCATCTTAGTTCTAACCGCGTATGACGATGCGCCATATGTGCAGGCAGTTTTGCAAGCCGGATCAAATGGGTATGTTCTGAAAACCGCAGAACCCCAGGATATTATAGAAGGTGTGCGCGATGTCTTTCATGGCAAATCCGTGCTGGATGTTACACTCGCCCAAAAACTGATAACAAAACTTGTTGGAAAAACTGAATCACAATTAATTGAACCGCTCACTGACCGTGAGTTGCAAACCTTAACCCTGACCGCAAAAGGCTTTACGAATAAGGCAATTGGCATGCAGTTGGGAATCAGTGACCGTACTGTACAAAATCATCTTGCAAATATCTTCCAGAAATTGAATGCAGAAAGTCGTACCGAGGCAGTCATGCGGGCAGTTTCCTTGGGATTAATTTCTACAAATATCGCTGAAATTCCTTAATATTCATTTTAATGAAATTTGACTACACTTTTCGGATGATAAAAGGCGTGATTTGACAAACGATAATTCCACACCGATGAAAAAAGCAAATTGGAGAGGGTTTATTCTACAATTGTTCATCATCACCGTGCTTCCATTGTCTGCACTTCTCCTGGTCGTTGCATTTGGTAGCCAATCGCTTCATCATGAAGCCATGCGTAGTCTGGTGGGTGATCGGGATTTAAGAACAGTTCTTGCCGCATCCAGTTCTTTAGAAAAAGAGCTCTCACATTTGAGCAGTACAATTCAAATATTATCCCGCAACCTTAATGAAAGGTCCGATTTAAATTCCCTTATCTTAAACCCTGAGGAGATTTCATCTATTTTTGATGGAGGAATTGCGCTAATCACGTCTGAAGGTCGATTAATACAATCAACCAATTCAGAGGTTAATTGGCAAACCATCTCTGTCTTAACCCCCGATTCATTCGATGCATTAAAATTGGCTGAATCTCCTCCGGTTTTTTCACCACCAATATTCTCAGAGAATGGTAATCATGTGTTCGTCGTCATCAGTACCGTAACGGAACAGAATAATATTTTGGTAGGGGCCTTCTCTCCGGAAAGGATAATTGAGCATACAATAGGCAACTTTGTCGGTTCAGGAGAGTTATCTATTTTGGTTATTAGTCCTGCAAACCAGAATGGAGAACATAATGTGCTTTATCGTAGTGGCTCGTATCATTCTGATCAGAATGATCCTTCTCGTCCGGGAATACAAGAAGTGCTGAACGGAGAGAGCGGGATTGATTATTTTCAGAGTGATGAGGAAGAGAATGTTGTCGCTTTTAGTCCAGTTTTTCCAACCGGCTGGGGATTAATTATTGAGGAAGCCTGGGAGGACATTGCAAGTCCTTACTTGATTAGCACGCAATCTGCTCCACTAGTTCTGGTACCCGTTTTCCTATTGGCTTTAATCGCATTATGGTTTGGCGCTCGTCGTATTGTCACACCTTTGCAAAAATTGGAGAAACAGGCGATCAGTTTGGCTTCTGGCGACTATGATGCCATACATATTCCTGTAGGAGGAATTGAAGAAATTCGTAATCTGCAGTCAGAATTAATTGAGATGTCGGAAAAGGTCAAAGCTGCCCAACAAAATTTGAAAACTTATATTGGTGCAATAACTGCTGGTGTGGAAAATGAACGTCGCAGTATTGCACGTGAGTTGCATGATGATACGATCCAAGCGTTAATTGCACTCAATCAAAAGATCCAAATGATTGTGATGAACACTTCAGAAACTCAACAAAACGCGATAAAGGATCTTCAGACACTGGTGCAACAATCCATAACCAACCTTCGCCGTATAATAAGAGGATTACGACCAATTTATCTGGAAGATTTAGGGTTGGTTGCTTCTCTTGAAATGCTGGTTAGCGAGATGGAACAAACCTCCAATATTAAGATTATTTTTAACTCAAAGGGAAATGAACGCCGTTTAGATCCACAAAGTGAAATGTCGCTTTATCGAATTTCACAAGAAGCACTCAATAACGTAACTCAGCATGCCAATGCAGAACATGCCTGGGTTGATTTGGAGTTTTCTGATAATCATTTATTTTTACAGATAAGAGATGATGGATGTGGTTTCATTGTTCCAGACAATTCTGCTGAATTTCCTAAAAGAGGACATTTTGGACTGTTGGGATTAAAAGAACGATCCGATCTGATAAAAGCTGATTTTAGGATTAAATCCAGCCTCGGAGCAGGCACGACAATATCGATTCGGTTATAAAAATAACCTCTTTCAAGACTAAATTAATAACAGAAATACTTGCATGCATGTAAGTTAAAAACCGGACAGAAACAATAACCGGGTTCGATGTCTAACAATAGGCAAAAAAGCTTAGATCAATTTCAGCAACATGGCGCTGTTTGAACCTGGGACAGCGAACTATACTGTCATTTAATGAAATTAAATACAGTCAAAGGAGGATGCTATGGTAAAAGACCCGGTTTGTGGAATGGATGTAGACCCGAAAATAGCAGAATGGAAATCGGACTATAGGGGTAATACTTTTTACTTCTGTGCGCAAGGATGTAAAAAAACCTTCGATAAAGAACCCGAAAAATTTGCAGGGAAAATAGAAGGTAATCAATCTAGCCACCATCACTAACAACTTGCTAACCCTCCCAGTTTATAAACATGTAAACTGGGAAACCTTATGGAAGGAAACATGATTACAATTTCAATCGATCCGATCATTTTTTCAATCGGTCACTTTCATCTTCGTTGGTATGGCCTGATTATATCCATCGCCATGTTAATTGGTGTCTGGTTGGCGATAAGAGAGTCTGGCCGAAAAGGGTTTAATACTGAAGTAATTTTCAACAGCACTATTTGGATTGTCACCGCTGGATTTATTGGGGCACGCTTGTTCCATGTTATCGACCATTGGTCGGATGTCTTCGCTGCCAATCCAATTCGATCACTTTACTTTTGGGAAGGTGGATTAGCAATTTGGGGTGGTGTACTGGGTGGCTTAATTGCAGCTGCCATCTTAGCGAAAATTGAGCATTGGAAATTATCACGGTTCCTGGATGCTCTGGTTCCAGGTGTAGTTTTAGCTCAGGCTATTGGGCGATTCGCCTGCATTATCACTGGCGATTCAATTGGAAAAGAGACCAGTGGTCCCTTTGGATTTGCTTACACCAGTCCGAATGCCATGGTTCCAGAGCTTGGTGTTTACTATACCCCTACTCCAGTTTTCGAAATCCTTATGAACCTGACAATCTTTTCTTTGTTGTGGTCGTTACGCAAGAAAGGTTTGCAAGACGGTGTCTTGACGTTAATTTATCTGGTCTCCTATTCCTTTATCCGATTTTTCATTGCTTTTACAAGCTCATATCAAATCGTAGCTTTAGGATTAAACCAGGCACAAATCATCAGTATTCTCGTCTTTACCGGATGTATACCGTTTTTCATCATCACAATATTGAAAAAACAACCGTCTTCGATATAGATTTGAGATTTTTGGAGGTATCAAAATGGTCTCTGGGAAACAACCGATAATGGTTTTGAATCAAGATTGTAATTCTACGGTTAACCTTGTGAGAGAAAATTTGAATAACCAGGGATATCTGGTAGTGCAGTCATGTGAATTGCATGCAGATATCGCGATAAATCCAAATTTCGTCAACCATATAGTAATTCTATTGGTTTATCGCCATAATAATTCCCCTGCGACACTTATTTTTGCCGCAAATAACACTGGCACATCTATTTTTTTGGAAATCAATCCTGAACAATCCGCGAAGTCTGAAATTATTAACTGTGTTCAAAATATGAAAATGGATTATATGGAGGATTTTGATTTTCAAATCCCATTACCTGTTTCCAGGAATTAAGGATTATATCAATTTTGTAATTTAAGTTTGTCTCTAATGGAGTAATTAACTATGGGTTCTACCAATAGAATGACTTCAAATTCAATGAATAAAACAGATCGTTTTGTCCTTTGGGTTAACCAACATTGGATTTTAGTCTTCGGTGTCCTTTTTGGAGGATTTATTTTGACACCCTTCCTTGCCCCAGTTTTTATGGCAGTTGGATGGGACACCCCAGGGAATGTCATTTATTGGATATACTCAATCTTATGTCACCAATTACCACAACGTTCTTATTTCCTGTTTGGTCCAAAGATTTCTTACTCCCTCTCAGAGATTCAGGCTATGTGGGAAAACACGAACAATATCGTCATCCTCCGCCAATTCACAGGAAACCCACAGATGGGTTGGAAAGTTGCCTGGTCTGACCGAATGGTTTCGATGTATACCAGTATCTGGTTGTTCGGAATTGTTTGGGGTTTGATGAAGAAAAATACAAAACGGCTGCCAATATGGGGATTTGTAATCTTGCTTTTACCAATGGCTATTGATGGTTCAACTCATTTCATCAGCGATTTGGCTGGAATTGGTCAGGGGTTTCGTGACACAAATACCTGGTTAGTACCCATAACCAACAACTTATTGGGTCTAAATTTCTATTCAGGTGATGCCTGGGGGTCATTCAACGCATGGATGCGTTTGGTCTCCGGTCTATTATTTGGATTGGGGATTGTCTGGTTTGGCTTCCCGTACATTGATGAAGCTTTTTCAAATTCAGCTGAGATTGTTCAATATAAGATTCAATCACGGGGATGGTTAATTCATGAAAAAGAACGATTATTGCGGTTATCCTCAGCTGAAGTTTTAAGCAAAAAGAACTGAGGATATGGAGTACACCGAAAGTAAGAGAAGATTTGTTTCAATATGAGCTATTATTAAAGAGAAGAGTTTAAACAAAACAGTTTTCTGAATACAAATTATTGAAAAAAATCCAGATCAGTTACAGAAATGTCATAATGAGAGAAATGAAAAATGAATGAAGAAGAAATGAATAAAAAAACGGTACAAAGTGCAAAGGAAAATGGGGATTCTATGAAACACAATCATCACGCAATGGATGAATCAGGAAGGTATAATTCTAAACCTTATCAGGAACATACTACCCAAAAAGATCAACACGAAAATCACAACACCATGGATCACAGCGAGCGTCAAGGTTTAATTACAACCCCTTCTGAGCACACAGGTCATGGTGGAAAGAATGGTCAAGGCGACCATGGGAAGGCGCATACTGACCATAGCGGCCACGAGCAAATGTTTCGGAAAAAGTTCTGGGTGTCGTTGGTGCTCTCAATTCCGGTACTTTTATTCAGTCCATCGATTCAGCAATGGTTAAATTTTAGTCTGCCGGTTTTCCCTGGTAGTCAATGGATTACTCCAATATTTGCTGTAATTGTCTTTATTTATGGGGGAATTCCATTTCTTCAGATGGCGATTCCTGAGGTGCAGAATCGTAAACCAGGAATGATGACTCTGATTTCACTGGCAATATCGGTAGCACTTATTTACAGTCTGGCAGCTTTGTTCATGCCTGCCAGTATGACTTTCTTCTGGGAATTGGTCACGTTGATTGACATCATGCTGCTAGGACATTGGATCGAAATGAGAAGTGTGAGACAAGCATCAGGAGCATTAAAAGAGTTATCAAAATTAATGCCTGATACAGCTGACCGAATCAAACCAGACGGCAATACTGAAACTGTCTCATTGGACAAACTTCAAAGCGGAGATCTTCTATTGGTTCGACCAGGTGGCAGCATCCCTGCAGATGGTGAAGTTCAAGAAGGAGAATCGAAGGTTAATGAATCGATGATCACAGGCGAATCGGTTCCTGTGAAAAAAAAGCCAGGTGCAAAAGTGATTGCAGGTACCATTAACGGCGATGGTAGTTTACGCGTGAAGGTCACTGCAACTGGAGACCAGACAGCATTGGCTGGAATCATGCGACTGGTGGAACAGGCTCAACAAAGTAAGTCCAGCACACAGATCCTGGCAGATAAAGCTGCGGGCTGGTTGTTTTACGTTGCATTAGGTGTAGCAGCGATAACAGCCATCGCATGGACCATCGCGGTGGGGTTTAACGTCGAAGTCATTGCACGCGTTGCAACGGTTCTAGTAATTGCCTGCCCACACGCGCTGGGTTTAGCGGTACCGCTAGTTGTTGCCATTACGACAGCGAAAGGTGCAAAAAACGGTATTCTTATTCGTGATCGTCTGGCGTTGGAGAAAGCGCGTCTGATCAACATGATTATCTTCGACAAAACAGGAACATTGACCGAAGGTAAATTTGGCGTGGTTGCCATGGAGACGATCGAAAGTTGGACCGAAGACGAAGCCCTTGCCTTGGCAGCCGCCATCGAAGGTGACTCGGAGCATACGATCGCCCGCGGTATTCGTAAATCAGCTGAAGAACGTAAACTATCCTTGCCTGAGATCACTGACTTTGAAGCCATTCAAGGGCGGGGAGTGCGCGCTAAAAGTAAAGGTCACTCTGTATACATCGGCGGTCCGCGTTTACTGGAGATGCTAAAAATTGAGTTGCCGGACAAACTACTCAAATTCGAGCAATTAGCCAGTACAAGAGGGCAGAGTGTAATTAACTTGATTCAGGATGGTCAAAATGGAGCCGAGGTGATTGCAGCCTTTGCACTGGCAGATGTTGTACGCCCAGAGAGCAAGTTGGCGATCGAAAAGCTGAGAAAAATGGGAATAGAAGTCGCCATGCTTACCGGTGATAGTCAGGCAGTCGCCAAAGCAGTCGCAGAAGAACTTGGAATCGATACATATTTTGCTGAGGTATTACCTGAGTATAAAGACCAGAAGGTGATCGACCTTCAGAAAAAAGGCAAATTGGTCGCGATGGTAGGCGATGGCGTAAATGATGCACCGGCATTGACCCGCGCGGATGTGGGGATTGCCATTGGCAGTGGGACGGATGTGGCGATAGAATCAGCTGGTATTATCCTGGTAAAAAGCAATCCATTGGATGTGGTTAAGATCTTCAGCTTGAGTAGTGCCAGCTATCGTAAAATGATCCAAAACCTTGTTTGGGCTGCAGGATATAACATTGTCGCACTCCCCTTAGCAGCTGGTGTGCTGGTATCAATTGGAATTTTACTCTCACCAGCAGTCGGTGCGGTATTAATGTCACTCAGCACAGTGATCGTCGCCATTAATGCACAATTGCTACGGAGAACAGTTTTATAGAAATAACCAGAATCAGTTCTCAATATTAGTCTTAATAAAAAAACCAATGATTTTCAATAATTGTTGATATCTGAAGATTTTTACTTTATCGGTTGTAATTTTAATTGAAAAAACAAAACCAGTTCCCCATTTTGCCCTCCATCCAGGGTACGCTCCCCCTGAGAGCTGGTTTTGTTCTTCCCAAAGTAATTAGTTGTTAATCAGGCTGGTTTTTTCTTAAACATCTCCCGAAATTGTGCACTGACCACTTTATAAATCGGACAACGATCATAAACAGCGCTGAATAAAATTACACCACCCAGTGCCATCAGCCAGTAGTTGGGACCATTAGTCCAGCCCAGAACCAGGATCACCAAAGCCGGAACAACTCTCATTAATCTCTCGACCCAGGATAGCGATCGGGAAAATGGTTTGTTCTCTTCGACTGCTGAGAAAAATCCCAGCACATTCTCTGCGGTCATGGCACCGGTCTTTCGAGAAACCTCTATACCTTTATTATACCCGATCATGGTAGGAATGCCACGAACTCCCATCGATCTCACCAGCTCCGAATCTTCGTCGGCATTGATGCGCCATAAATCCACTTTGCCCGAGAAATCCTGCTCAGCTTTTTTCAGATAAGGAGCCATCATCTTGCAAGGACCACACCAGGGTGCCCAGAATTCGACGACGACAGGTCGCGTATTTTTTCGTAAATTGAATTCAAAAGCGCTTTGTTTCATTTTCTACGATCCCTTTGTGTGCAACATTTAATCGATGGTTTCAAATCTCGTAAGAGGTTAAAAATGCTAATTTTTCTTCGTACGGAATTTCAACAGCAAATAAGCCGGGCAAATTCCGCTGATTCCGGTTAATAATGCTAATACACCAACAATGATAAATAATACACCTAATCCACCAGAGACAATATTGCTGAATGCTAATAGGAGTAAAATGACACCTAAAACTACTCGTAAAATTCTATCCCAACCTGCTTGATTTACATACTTCATGACTTGCTCCTCATTATTTGGATTTTTACTACCAAATAATTAGATGTAGTATATCGTAAAAAGTTGCACAAATCGGATGTAATTTATCCAGTCTTCAGGTAAAAGTTGTCATTATTTATTTATTACATTTATTTATTACATTTATCAACGTACTGCAAATTATATTTTTTCCACCGGCAGCCCCTCAATTGCCATGATCTTGAGCGCGTTTGTGGTCGGGCTGGGACCGGGTCGCAGGCGATAATCAAAACTCATCTTGCCAGCGACGACGAAATCCTGAAAATTATAGTTGTGAATGCGCAGTTCAACGTCTGCCAATTTACTCAACTCGATATCGTGCGTTGAAATTGCTCCGACACCATTGGCGTTTACCAGCGCTTTCAGATATGCCAGGCTGCCAATGCGGCGTTCTTCATGGTTGGTGCCCTGGAAGATTTCATCAATCAGATAAAAAACAGCTGTATTCTCATTTTCTTCCAGCCAGCTTAATAATTTTCTCAGTCGGCGTACTTCTGCATAGAAATAGGAAAAACCATCTTTCAATGAATCACTGACCTGAATGCAGGTGAATAACCTCAGGATGGACAATTCCATTTGACCGGCGCTTACCACCGTGCCGGCAGAGGCCAATACCAGATTGACCCCCAATGTGCGCAGGAATGTACTTTTTCCTGACATGTTGGAACCACTGATGAGTGCCACCTCTCCGAGATCTGCAAATGAAAAATCATTGACCACCTTCTCAGATTTTGCGATGAGTGGATGCCCCAATCCCCGGGCTGTGAAAACAGGATCGGCGATTGAATTCCGCATGACCGGAAACTGGTATTCGGGGTTCAGGTAGGCAAAATTAGCCAGCGCTGTGAGCGCTTCTGCCTGATACCAGATGTCCAGCCAGGCAGGCAAATGCTGGTTGAGTTGCTGTTTGAATCCATCCAGAACATAAGCAAAGAACATATCCCAGGGCAATAAGGCATTGACCAGCAGAGAAAGGATTTGATTGTTCTGCAAAGAAGCAGCCGAACTGATCATCACAATTTTACGCAAATAGGATGAAGGTTTCTGATCTGATTGATTAATCGCTGATAATAACCCGGAGAGTTGGCTGCCCTGTTTGGCTGGATATGTTTCCAGAAACACCAGGCTTTTCTCCAGGGGTTGCAGGTCTCTACTCAGTTGATAGGCATCCTGAAAGGTGGATTGGTACGTGCGATATTGAAAAAAGTAAATACCCAGATAGAGTATTAAACTGAACTGCCAGAAAGCCGGCCAACCAGCAAACAAATTGAATGCCAGCAGTGTGTAATTCAACCCCGCCAGAAAGGTTAATATAACCAATAAGCGTTTAATGGAAGCCTGGGTGGAATGGTCTTTGAGCCAGCGCAAGATCCCCTGATCATCCCAAACCACCTTGAAATCCTGCTCGATCTGCCAACCTATCAGCATTAATCGGGTTCGAAACCCCGGTAAATCTACTAATTCCTTAACCAGGTTCTGACGCTGGGTGATACTTTCATAATTTGAATCTGGTTGTAAAAACCATGAATACAATTGTTCGCGCCCGCCCCTGGTGGCACAGGTATCAATCAATTGCAACAACGAGCGCTCTCCCACCAGATTGAGATCGTTCATGAATGGATGATCCGGGATGACAGGATGAGCCGGTAAATCAGGGAGATGCTCCCAATCCAGGCTTGCCCGTGCCACCTGTTGGGTCAACCACGCCTGTGCAGTTTGATATTGCAGGCGTTGCCTGTCCAGCCGGCGATGAAAAAACACCACCACCAGAAAGACAACAAACATACCCGCCAAAACCCAGATCCATGCTGTGCCAGGGAAAAGAAAGCGTGTCAGGATCGCCAATACCCAGGCACCCAGAAAAGCTGACAATCGGTACCAGAAAAAGCGTTGATCAATTTTTTTGAGATATTCGGCGACGGTGGAAATGGATTGCAGACGGTGCTGCAGGCGGTTGATGCGCGTGTTTATGTGGGTCATATGAGGATTATACTGGAAATTGAGGTTTTGGATCAGGTGAGCGGTGGTATGTATGATGTTTGGATTAGCCTATCCATGGATTCAAATCCATGGATACTCAATCCTCAAACCGATTGAAATCGGTTCACCCACCCAAGCTTTTTCAAATGATGGTTGTTATCTTCTTCTTTTTAGACAACCGCTCACTATCTTAACCATTTTCAAATAGTTTGGGGGGTTCTATCCTATGAAGATGTCCCCCAGATTGTTTCATAGGATGAGAATGATTCAATCCCATTCTGTGATTATTTTCCACCCTTCATCCATGGATTCAAATCCATGGATACTCGTGTTCAAACCGAATGAATTCGGTTAACCTACCCAATCTTTTTCAAATGATGGTTGTTATCTTCTTCTTTTTAGACAACCGCTCACTATCTTAACCATTTTCAAATAGTTTGGGGGGTTCTATCCTATGAAGATGCCCCCCAGATTGTTTCATAGGATGAGAATGATTCAATTCCATTCTGTGATTATTTTCCACCCTTCATCCATGGATTCAAATCCATGGATACTCGTGTTCAAACCGAATGAATTCGGTTAACCTACCCAATCTTTTTCAAATGATGGTTGTTATCTTCTTCTTTTT
>JAHYJK010000078.1 GCA_019429225.1 Anaerolineaceae bacterium | reverse complement strand
TTTGTTCTAATTCCTGTGTTGCATCTTTAATACCTGTCGTGTTATCTCCCTTGATTATCTCCCGCAAGGCTTGGGTTTTCGTTTCCAGGTCTTGCCTCAATTGACTATTTATCTCAGCAGATTCATCTTTAAATTCCTTTTCAGACTGGTAGATGACCTGATCCGCAACATTTTTCGCTTCAATTAATTCTCGTTTACGCAAATCATCAGATTCGTGTTGTTTCGCATCTTGCACCAATCGATCGATTTCTGCTTTATCCAGATTTGTGGAAGCAGTGATGGTAACTTTTTGTTCTTTACCAGATGCTTTATCCTGTGCTGAGACATTCAAAATACCATTTGCATCAATGTCGAACGTCACTTCGATTTGAGGAATTCCACGGGGTGCTCCCGGGATCCCCTCCAGACGGAATCTTCCCAGGCTGATATTATCGGACACAAGCTGTCGTTCTCCTTGAAGAACATGAACATCGACCGCTGGTTGATGATCTTCGGCTGTAGAGAAAATTTGTGATTTCTTAACCGGGATGGTCGTATTTCTTTCAATCACCCGGGTCATCACACTACCTAAGGTCTCAACACCCAGCGATAATGGAGTTACGTCCAGCAAAAGAACATCTTTAACCTGTCCTGATAACACACCAGCCTGCACTGCAGCACCCAGGGAAACAACTTCATCAGGATTTACGGATTTGTTCGGATCTTTTCCGGTTATCGACCTGACAAGATCCTGAACCATTAGCATTCTTGATGAACCACCAACCAGAACCACTTCGTCAATTTGGGATGTCGATAGGTCAGCATCTTTCAAAGCAGTCTCAAATGGCTTACGTAGCCGCTCTACCAGATGAGAAGACATTTGCTCAAATTTCGCACGGCTGATTTTTAAAATCAAATGTTTGGGACCGTTCATGTCCGCTGTGATGTAAGGTAAATTAATTTCGGTCTCTAAAACCGAAGAAAGCTCAATTTTTGCTTTCTCGGCGGCTTCACGTAACCTTTGTAAAGCCTGACGGTCAGATCGCAAATCGATCAGGTTTTCTTTTTTAAACTCTTCCGCAGCCCAATTAACCAATACTTCATCCCAATCATCACCGCCTAAATGGGTATCCCCACTTGTGGATTTGACTTCAAATACGCCGTCACCTACTTCCAATACTGAAACATCGAAGGTGCCACCACCCAAATCAAAAATTAACACTTTTTCATTGATTTTTTTGTCCAATCCATAGGCTAATGCTGAGGCAGTTGGTTCATTGATGATCCGTAAAACTTCCAGACCGGCAATTTTTCCAGCATCTTTGGTGGCTTGACGTTGACTATCATTAAAATATGCCGGTACCGTAATCACTGCCTTCGTCACCGGTTGCCCTAAATAGGATTCGGCATCTGCTTTCAGTTTTGCTAAAATCATTGCCGAGATCTCTTGAGGTGAATATTCCTTTCCATTGACCGGAATGTGGACACGTGCTTCTCCGGATGGCCCTTTTACTACACTGTAAGGCACCATCTCAATTTCCTTTTGTACTTCATCAAATTTTCTGCCCATAAAGCGTTTGATGGATGTTACTGTGTTTACAGGATTTATAACAGATTGGCGTTTCGCATTTTGCCCAACCAACCTTTCTTTATTTTTGTTAAACGCAACCACGGATGGACAAAGACGTGACCCTTCTATTGTATTGATTACAATCGGATCACCACCTTCCATAATGGCTACGACACTGTTTGTTGTACCTAAATCGATACCAATAATTTTCGACATTTTCAGCCTCCTTCAGTAATAATAAATCGCTATCATTAAGGTTAATGTCCATACAATAGAATCTTGTTAACAAAAGATAAGAATTAGATATGACTTAATTTCTTGCACTATTTCTTGTTTTTATCTGAAAGGCTATTTATAATCTGATTAGGAAATGAGGAAAAAATGAAATTGATCAGGTTAATCACGATAACTTCCTGGATATTAGTAGCTGTACTTATACCAATTCAGTCTGTGTACAGCCAGACTTTGTCACCTGTCATCATTACCATCCAGGTTCAGGGTCCCTTAACGCCAGCTTTGGTTGGATACATTGACCGCGGACTATCAACTGCAGAAAGGCAAGGAGCCGAACTCTTGATACTACAATTAGATACGCCCGGTGGCAGTATTGACTTGATGAATACCATTATCCAGAATATTCGATCGAGCGAAATTCCAGTTGTGGTTTATGTTGCACCCAGAGGAGCAATTGCAGGAAGCGCCGGAACATTGATCACCCTGGCAGGGCATATCGCTGCTATGGCTCCAGAAACAGCCATTGGAGCTGCCAGTCCTGTCGGTGGTCAGGGAGAAGACCTGGGAGAAACCATCGAAGTAAAACAAAAAGAGATACTGAAAGCCTCTGTCAGATCATTAGCTGCCAATCGAGGAGCAGAAGCAGTAGCATTAGCTGAGGATACGATCGAAAATGCTAAAGCTGCATCTGCCGAAGAAGCACTGGCAGTAGGTTTAATTGACCTGATAGCTACCGATTTGAATGATCTGGTTGAAAAAATCAATGGCCGTACTGTTGAATTAGCATCCGGAGCAAAAGTTCTCAATCTTGATAATTCTGTCCTTCTCCCTGTCGAAATGAGCTTTATTGAAAATCTCTTGCAATTATTAACCAACCCAAATATTCTATTCATTCTTTTAACGATTGGTGTTCAGGCAATTTTTATTGAATTATCCAATCCAGGCGGGTGGGTGGCAGGATTTATTGGGGCGGTTTGTCTGATCCTGGCAGTATATGGGCTTGGGGTTTTACCCGTGAATTGGTTTGGGATTTTATTTCTGGTTACTGCTTTTATACTTTTCATATTAGAGATTAAAGCACCTGTCCACGGTGCATTAACCGCTGCAGGAACTATATCATTTATAGTTGGGTCATTGGTGCTTTTTAATTCAATCGAGACCCCCGGGTTTCCACAAGTATCAGTACCTCTGGTTGTTTCGACAGGAATTTTATTATCCGGTGGAATTTTTGTGGTTCTACGATTTGCCTTACGCGCACTAAAAACACCGGTCAGGACAGGGATGGAATCATTAATGGGGTTAACAGGTTACGTTATCTCTCCACTGGAACCCAATGGCACAATTCAACTGGCAGGTGAAGAATGGAGTGCCATCACGGATGATTTTGGAAACTTACCTGCTGGAACCCCCATTCAAGTGATTGATAAACGTGGAATTTCATTAGTCGTGAAACGAATCGATAAATATTAACAAAAAAGCAGGGTGCTGAACACCCTGCCTATTTTAATCTATCTACGCCCGCCAAAAACCTCTTCGGATGGGTCGGACATCTTCTGCTGTCACGAATGCATCCTTATCCATCTCAAGAACAATTTTTTCTGCTTCATCCACTTTTCGCCTCAATACTGCCACATGAAGAACAGAAACCATTCCACTTCTCCCTCTACCGGAGACTTCTGTCACAGCAAAACCAGAATTTCTGAGTGCATCGGCAATTCTTGGCCCAGCCATTGGACTGATGATTGTCATTTTAATATGTCCAACAGCCAATCTGTTTTCAATGGCCATCCCCACAACATTTCCAGTCGCAAAGCCAGCTGCATAGGCTATGATATTGAGAAAATTGTCCAAATTGGCTAACACAGATGTGATTGCAATCACAAACAACATGGATTGAAAGAAGCCTAATACCCAGGCCAATCCTTTGCGACCCCGGAATACAAATAATACGCGGATGGTATCCAGAGACATATCAGATACACGCAATAAAAAAATAATCAGAATTATAAGGATCGGAGAGGAGGGTAAAGGCATAAGTACCTCTTATTTATCCACATTATTTTCTGCAGCACCAGCATACAGATTATTCATGTATTCTTTCACCATTCTTCTTGTGGAGAATTTTGGTGCGTTGGAACGAATCGTTTCTTTTACACGGGCGATCCATTCATTTGGTAAATTATCTGCTGATCTGGATTGATAATATAATGGAACAATTTCATTTTCCAAAGTCTCATAAAGATCTCTTGAGTCGATCTCATCCTGTTGATTGGTGTCCTGATATTCAGTGTCATCGCCAATTGGCCACCCATTTTTCCCATTGTAACCCTCTCGCCACCAACCGTCCAAAACTGAAAAATTCAATACGCCATTCAAAGCCGCCTTCATACCGGATGTACCGGATGCTTCGTTTGGTCTGCGTGGGGTATTCATCCACACATCCACACCTTGAACCATTAATCTGGCAACGTTCATGTCGTAATCTTCAAGGAAAATCAACCGACCACCCATCCGGGCATCTTTGACTGCACGATAGATTTCCTGAATAATCAATTTCCCTGGCTCGTCAGCTGGATGCGCTTTACCAGAAAATATAATTTGCACAGGCATACGCTCATTGGTCACTAGCTTGAGTAATCGTTCATAATCTCTGAGGATCAGATTGGCTCGTTTGTAGGTGGCAAAACGCCTGGCAAAACCAATCGTCAAGGAATATGGTTCCATCAAAACACCACTGGCTACAACCTGGACAGGGTGAAAACCACCTTGCTGCCATTTTTGCCTTGCAACCTCATTACAATAAACAGTCAATTTTCGTTTCAAATGTTTTCTAACCGCCCAAAGCTCAAAGTCTGGAATTCTTTCGATGTTTTCCCAAATTTCAGGGTCATCTGCGTGATCCATCCAATCAGGAGCCAGGTATTTCTGGAATAAAAGGTTCGTTTGTCTGGCAATCCAGGTACCTGTGTGGATGCCGTTGGTAATGTGGGTAATGGGAACTTCGTTTTCTGATTTGTCTGGCCATAACCAGTTCCACATTTTTCTGGAAACAACACCATGTAATTCGGAAACTGAATTCATATGTTCTGAGAGCTTAAGCGCCAGAACCGGCATGACAAATGTCTCCCCCCAGTTTTGCGCCTGTTTTCCAAAATCCACAAATTGATCTCTGGATAGGTTTAATTTTGGCCAAATCTGTGAAAAATATTTATCAATTAACCAGATTGGAAATTGATCATTCCCGGCTGGTACTGGTGTATGGGTAGTAAATACATTATTCTTTTTGACAATTTCTGCGGCTTCATCAAAGGTTTTTCCGTTATCCATCATCTCCAGAATACGTTCCAAAGCGAGAAACGCGGAATGGCCTTCATTCATATGCCAGACGGTTGGTTTATATCCCAGGAGACGTAACGCCCGAACCCCACCCATTCCTAATAATATTTCCTGTGAAATTCGAACTTCAAGATCGTTGCTATACAATCTCGATGTTAATTGGCGATCATTGGGTGAATTTTCATCCAGATCAGAGTCCAGCAAGTACAAGAAGTTTCTACCGACATTTACCTGCCAGATTCGAGCAAAAACCGATCTTCCTGGTAAATCAATGGAAATTGTCAGTGGTTTGCCATGTTCATCCGTCAATGGAATGATTGGCACTTCGGAGTAATTCAGATAAAAATTACGGGTTTCTTGCCAGCCATCCTCCGTAATAGATTGCATAAAATAACCATTTTTATAAATAAATCCCACGCCAACCAATGGTAAGCCAAGATCACTGGAGGTTTTCAGGTGGTCACCAGCCAGGATGCCTAAACCGCCTGCGTAAACTGGTAAGCTTTCATGCAAACCGAATTCAAACGAAAAATATGCGATTTGTTCTTTTCCTAATTGAGGATATGTTTTCGAAAACCAGGTGCTTTTCGCTTCAAGATATTGATCAAATTTCTTCATAACAGCATCATAGTGATCTAAGAAATAGAGATCATTAATGGTTCTATTTAATAAAGCGTGATCAACCTGCTGCAAAAATGCAATTGGATTATGACTTAATTTATCCCATAATGGTTTATCAATTAATCTAAATAATTGTTGAGCATCATGGTTCCAAACCCACCACATATTGAATGATAATTCTGATAATCTTTGAATTCTACGTGGCAAACTGAAACTAACGGGTATTTTGTATCTGTTTTTAACCATTTTTCTCTCTCTCATTCATTCGTTATTGTATAGATAATTGCAGTTAGACAATAAAATAAAAATACCAATAAAAGTGAAAATGTGCAAGGTAAAAGACCTGACTGTAAGCTTCTTTTTTTACCTTTTTCATTCTTGTTTCCCTTTAATTAAGTTACTGGATGAATATTCTCCTTTTTTACCAGTGTTATAATCGGGAGATGTTTAATAAAATCTTTGCCAGAATTATTCTTGGAATAATCCTGATTATGTCCCTGGTAGTGATTGTCCTTTTTTCCGTTCCCAGTTTACGCGAAAGCGTTTTATGGCGGGTAGATCAATGGATAATTCAAATCGATTATGCATTAAATCCCCCGGAAGCTGTTGTATTTGTTCCGAATGCTGAGCAGATGCAATTTACACCCATACCGCAAACTTCTCCAACGAGTACACCACAATCATCGCCAACCATCACTTCGGATGCAATCATTGATACACCGACAGCAACACTCGAACCCACACCTCTTCCATCTGTCTTCAAATTGGATGGAATACAATACCACGATCAACATGGTTTATGGAATTATTGTGCTCCAGCCACCCTGGCTATGCAGCTCTCATTCTGGGGCTGGGAAGGCGATCGTATGGATACAGGTGTGGTTCTAAAGCCTTTTGAAAAAGATAAAAATGTAATGTTGTATGAAATGGCAGATTATGTCATTGATCACACAGAATATCAGGCAATTACACGCTCTGGAGGGAACATTACCCTTCTGAAAAAATTAATTGCCAATGGGTTTCCAGTTATAGTGGAAAAAGGTGTTTTCATTCGTGATGTCAACGGTAAGGTTTCCTGGATGGGGCACTATGCAGTTTTAAATGGTTACGATAATGCTAAACAGGAATTTTTAACGCAGGATTCTTATTTCAGACCTGATTTACCTATTACCTATGATGATCTCCTTATCCAGTGGAGATCATTTAATTACATCTTTATGGTAGTTTTTACTACAGATTTGGAATCAAAATTAATCAATGTTCTGGGTGAATATGCAGATGATCACAATGCTGACCAGATTGCCTACCAGAATGCAAATGAAGAAATTTACACGACCCAGGGAAATGATTTGTTTTATGCGTGGTTCAATCGTGGTACCAGTATGGTGCAATTACAGGATTATGCCGGAGCTGCCGAATCCTATGATCAGGCTTTTCTGGTTTATTCTCAATTACCTGAAAAAGACCGTCCATGGCGCATGATGTGGTACCAGACAGGTCCATACTTTGCCTATTATTATAGTGGCCGATATCAGGATGTAATAAATTTAGCAACGCTGACAATCGATTCAGCCAGTGAACCTTATCTGGAAGAAAGTTTTTATTGGCGAGCACAGGCAAATGTGGCAATTGGTTACACCCAGAATGCAATTGAGGATCTTAAAACCTCATTAGAATACCATCCTAATTTCATACCCAGTGTAGAATTAATGAAGCAGCTTGGATATACCCCCTAGATAACCTTTTCGATGATAAAACTTTTACATTTTTCAGATGCCCATATTGACATAGCATCCCAAGGAAAACGTGATCCTCAGACAGGATTGCCCATTCGAGTACTTGATTTTCTGAAAGCTTTAGACACCATTGTTGATACAGCAATCAATGAAAAAATTGAGCTTGTGATTTTCTCTGGTGATGCTTATAAGGATCGTACACCAGTCCCCACTTTTCAACGCGAATGGGGTAAAAGAATGATGCGTCTTTCCCAGGCAGGGATACCAACTATTTTATTGGTCGGAAACCACGATATCTCCCCGGCAGCTGGAAGAGCAACCGCCTTGCAGGAATTCAGGACACTTTCAGTACCTCATATACACCTGGTGGCAAAACCAGAATTTATTTCCTCACAGCAATTGAATAATTTACCCATCCAAATTATCGCCATCCCATGGATCACCCGCAGTGGCTTTTTATCTGCACATCAAGATGATTCAATCAACATGGATGAGATGGACACAAATATCGAGTCAATCACCTCGCAAATTATCGACCACCTCATGGAAAATCTGGACCCGAAATTGCCAACTATTTTTACTGCACACGCATCCATTCAAGGAGCGGTCTACGGTGCTGAACGCAGCATCATGTTAGGTCATGACATTGTCTTACCCATCAGCCTGGTTAAACGCAAGGAATTTGATTATGTTGCTCTGGGACATATTCATAAGGCACAGGACTTGAACGAAAACGGTCATCCGCATGTTATTTATTCCGGTTCCATTGAACGTGTTGACTTCGGTGAAGCGAAAGATGATAAATACTTTGTGATTGCAGAAGTGGAAAAAGGAGAAAGCCATATCTCATGGCGATTATTAGAAGGTCGCCCATTTATTGATATCCCGGTAGATTTACGAGAAATTAACGCGAGTGAAAATCACACATTACCAACGCCAAATGAAATTAAAAATTACCTGGAAAATTCTTTGATTGATTCTTCTGAGGCTGAAAATGCAGTGGTGCGTTTGACATTGGTATACCCAAAGGATTGGGACAATCTCATCGATGATCATTGGTTTCAGGAGCGGTTTGCAACAGCACTAGATTTTCATCTCGTTCGAAAACCAATTTTTTCCACCCGTCTTCGCTTAGGGGATGATGAAAGCATATCAAACCTACCACACGAAAAATTACTTGAGTTGTATTGGGAGAGTCAGAAAGTTTCTCCCGAGGAAATTGTGTCGCTGCAAGTAATCGCCAAAGAAATAATCTATAATCAGAATGATGGAGAGATAATTAACTGAATTAGGGAGTATGAACAACATTTTTCTTAGTATTTTAATAATTTTTGTATTGATTATCATCAATGGAATATTTGCGATGTCAGAAATATCACTCATTTCTGCCAGAAAAGTTCGTTTACAACAAATGTCCAAAGATGGAGTGCGATCTGCTCAGGTGGCACTGGATATTTCAGAAAATCCAAATAAATTTCTATCTACTGTTCAAATTGGAATTACTTTAATAGGTATTTTATCAGGTGCTCTTGGTGGCGCATCTATTTCCTCAGATTTAAGCTTGATTTTCCAAAATGTCCCCTGGTTAAAACCTTATAGTGAGATATTATCGGTAGCTGTCGTTGTCTTATTAACCACGTATTTTTCTCTGGTTATTGGAGAATTAATTCCCAAACGGCTGGGGATGAACTCCCCAGAAAAAATTGCATCTGCGGTAGCCATGCCGATGAAGGCTATATCCTGGCTCACATCACCGATTGTGAAGCTGCTAAGTGCTTCAACGGATATCGGTTTAAAAATACTTGGAATTGAGAAATCAACTGATCCGATCATTACTGAAGAAGAAATAAAAGTGTTAATGAAGCAAGGCACCCAATCAGGAATATTTGAGTCTGCAGAAGAAGATATGGTAACCGGTATTTTTCGATTAGGTGAAAGATATATTGATTCGATCATGACACCTCGCACTGAAATCGAATGGATTGATCTCGATGAGCCTTTTGAAATAATATTGGAACAGGTCATCAATTCCAATCATAGTCGTTTTCCGGTAGCAACCGGTGAATTGGATAATGTTCAGGGTATGTTGTTGGGTAAAGACTTACTGAGCAAGAGTCTGAATGGTGCGATTCCATCTATCCCTGATATTATCCAACCGCCCTTATTTGTCCCGGATAGCACATCTGCCTTGAAAGCTTTGGATCTGATCAAGGAAGCAGGAACTCATGCAGTGTTGGTCATTGATGAGTTCAGTGGGGTGCTGGGCATGGTAACGCTGTATGACGTGCTGAAATCAATTGTTGGATCAATCCCTACCGCTGGTGAAGAAGAGGAAATTCAGATTATTCAACGAGAAGATGGCTCCTGGTTGTTGGATGGATTATTGGCCATTGATGATATAAAAGAGTTACTGGGAATTGAAAAGCTGCCAGAAGAAGAGCGGGTTGGTTTTCAAACCCTGGGGGGGTTTATGATGACCATGCTGGATAGCATCCCTGAAGTTGGTCAATATTTTGATGTCTACAATATGCGCTTCGAAATCGTGGATATGGATGGGAAACGGGTTGATAAAGTACTGGTAATTCCCATCAACCTCGATGTGCAACAAAATGATGAATCGGCCTCGGAAATATGATCCCTGTAAATCTCAGAATTCAGGGTTTTTTATCCTATAAGGAACCGGTTGATATCAATTTTGAACAATTACATCTAGCCAGTATTACGGGACCAAATGGCGCTGGAAAATCATCCATTTTAGATGCATTCACGTGGTCTCTCTTCGGGTATGCAAGAGCTAAGAATGATCAGGTGATTAATCAGCAATCAGAAACTGCCCTGGTTGTGATGGATTTTGAGTATGAACAACAATTATTCAGAGTCCGCCGCACCAAACAAATGGATAAAACACAAATCCTTGAATTCTATATCCGAGATCAGGACACTCAACTATGGCGTGCACTTACCGAGCATTCGGTGAGTGACACACAAAAAAGGATTCAATCCACATTGCGCATGGATTATGATACCTTCATCAATGCATCTTTCTTTCTGCAAGGAAAAGCCGATCAATTTACCCAGTTAACTTCTGGAGATCGCAAAGCGATATTGTCCAACATACTTGGGCTGGAAATTTGGGAAGAATATCTTAAGAAAGCAAGAGATTTAAGAAAAGAACATGAATTCGAGAAAAAACGTCTGGAAAGTATTCTGATTGAAATCAATAAAGAATTAGCAAATGAAGAGCAGGTCAAAATTCAACTAGCACAAACTCAAAAAGAATTAGTTGAAAGGAATAAATTAAAAGAAAGTCACAATCAACTGATCGATCAGGCAAAACAATTGGACTCAGCCAGAATAAACGCTGAAACACAAATTAAGCAACAAAAATCAGATATTGAAAAAATATCTGCAACCCTCGATAAAAACAAAAAACGACAGCAAGCATTATCAATCCAATTAGAAACACTGCAAAGCCAGGTCCAAAATGCTGCGCAAATTGAAGAAAATTATAAACAGTGGTTGCAGGTTCGACTGGAACTGGATGAATTAAACAAAAAATCAGTTGTTTATCAAAAAGCCAAAAAAGAATTAATTGAAACACAACACGAAATTGACAGTGAATATAATTCTCTCAGCACACAAAAGAAATTTCTGGATGAAAAACACGCTGAAATTGAAAAATATAATCGACAACTTCCTGAAACTGAAATCGAGTTGACTGCTCTCATCAAGAAGCAGGATGAGTTCTCAACCATTATTTCAAATAAACAAAAATTGCATGAGACGATTCAAACTCTCCAGGGAGAGATCTCTGCCAGACGAGAAAAAATCAGACATCTGGAACATCTCAATGATGAAAAACGCGACCACTTGAAAGAATTCCGTGGGGCAGGACCAGAATGCCCGTTTTGTAGTCAACCCCTTACCCAGGATCATAAACAAAAATATGAGGATCTGATCATCAAAGAAGGTGTTGAGCGCAAAGGAATCATTGCTGAAGAAAATAAATTTATCGAACAATTTACAAAAGAAATTAATGAAGCACGAATCGAACTTAAGAAAATAGAAGCGATTGAAAAAGAATCCGTGCTAACACAAAATCAAGTAACAGAAAAACGCGTGAACAAAGAACGGATGCAAAATTCAATCGATGAATGGCAGATAAAACAAGCTGCTGAATATCAAACGATCTTGCAACAATTAGAAAATCGATTCTTTGAAGTAAAATATCAATCGCAAATGGGCTCACTTCATCAGGAAATGGAAAAGATAAATTACGATGAATATAAACATTCATCTATTCAGCAATTAGAAAATCAACTGCGTGGCACGGAAGAAAAATACCGTAATCTGGAAACAGCGCGTGGGAAGCTGGATCCCATCTCTAAACAATTGAATGATTTATTGGATGATATCAAAAACGATGAACAGGAACTTGCAGATAAATCTGAAAAGCTCAAAACGATGCAGAGTGAGTTTGATAAACTGTATGCAAATTTACCTGATATTCTCCAATTGAAAAAAGAATTGGATGCAATAGACATTGAGCTCAGTCTGATCAGTCGCCGATTAGGTGCGGATAAACAGAGATTAGATACCATTGAGCGCAAAAAAGTCGACAAAGAAAAGGCACAGTTGGAGCTGGATCAGCTGATTGTGGAAATCAGCAGGTATCAGAAATTGGAAGAAGCCTTTGGCAAGAATGGTGTTCCAGCTTTATTAATCGAACAGGCGTTGCCAGAAATAGAAGCACATGCAAATGAGCTACTGGATCGATTGACAATGGGTCAGTTATCCATTCATTTCGAAACGCAAAGTGAGTATAAAGATAAAAAGAGACAGGATAAAAAAGAGACTCTCGATATCCTGATCAATGATGCCAATGGTCATACCAGAGCCTACGAGATGTTTTCTGGTGGTGAAGCATTCCGCATCAATTTTGCGATCCGTCTGGCACTTTCACAGGTTCTGGCAAAACGATCAGGCGCTCGTCTACAAACACTGGTAGTTGATGAAGGCTTCGGTAGTCAGGATCACACCGGTCGCAGCCGCCTGGTTGAAACGATTAATCAGGTCAAGCGAGATTTCTCAAAAATTTTGATAATTACCCATCTAGAAGAATTAAAAGATGCCTTTCCTGGAAGAATCGAGGTAGAAAAAACACCAACTGGTTCCCAGGCAGAAGTGATCGTGTATTCATGAAAATCCGCTTGGCTATTCAGCAACGAGTCATACCAGCTTACCGGGCACCTTTTTTGGAGTTATTGGCAAAACATCCCGAAATTGAGCTGGGAGTGATTGCTGGTGCGCCACAACCTGGAGAAATGATTACGATCGTGGAACAATTGGAAGGGGTAGATTATCAATTTACAAAAAATATTCACTTATTGCATGGTAAATTTTATTTTTGTCTCCAACCTCAATTTCCAGCATGGGTGAAAAATTGGCATCCAGATGTACTGGTTGTGGAAGCCAATCCCCGCTATCGATCAACACCTTCTGCTCTGCGATGGATGAAAAGCCAAAAGAAACCAGTAATTGGTTGGGGATTAGGTGTTCCCCAATATTCCGGGCCAGTTTCCTTTATTCGCAACTACACCCGCACGCAATTTTTGAAATCATTCAACAGTATGATTGCTTACAGCAAAAGAGGAGCCCAGGGTTATGTTCAGGCTGGGTTTGATCCAGAAAATGTTTATGTCGCCATGAACGCCACTGCTGCTTCCCCCACAAATCCTCCCCCAAATCGAGTAATTTGGAAAGAGGATTACATACCTATCGTTCTGTATGTTGGTAGATTACAGCCCAGAAAAAGATTAGATGCGTTGATTAAAATCTGTTCTCAATTACCCGAAAAAATCCAACCCAATTTGTGGATTGTCGGCGATGGTGCCATTCGTTCTGAATTAGAAAGCCTGGCTGACAAAGCTTATTCCAAAACTAAATTTTGGGGTGAAATATTTGGTGAAGAATTGGATTTGATTTTCAATCAGGCAGATTTATTTGTCTTACCTGGAACAGGTGGGCTGGCGGTTCAACAGGCAATGGCGCACGCATTGCCTGTGATCGTTGCGGAAGGAGATGGGACGCAATCTGACCTGGTAACCAATGAAAATGGATGGAATATCCCACCCAATGATTCACAGGCGTTAATAGACGCTATTTCATCAGCGCTCAGTTCTCCAGAAAAACTGCGTCAAAAGGGGTTAGCTGCTTATCAAACCGTCAAAAGCAGCGTGAATATTGACCAGATGGTCTCTGTTTTCTTAAAAGCAAGTATGGCTGCTCACACCAGGGGAAACAGTTGATGAACACTCACATTCTTCTCATCGCAGATGGTCGCAGTGCCATAACAAAAAGATGGATTGATATGCTGCATTCGCTTGAATATCGAGTTTCGCTGGTGTCCACATATCCATTGACCGCAAAGCCGAATGTGGAGCAGATTTTTATATTACCGGTGGCTTTCAGTGCTGCTGGAGAAGAAAGCAAAAAATCCCCACAAATTACCCTGAACAAACATTCCGGAATAAATTGGAGGAAATCACTGATCCAACATGCACGACCGATTGCGATGAGCCTTCGCTATCTTCTTGGTCCAACCACCCTATCTAAATATCAGCAACAGTTGCTGGAAATTATTTCTGAATCCAAACCCGATCTGGTACACGCTTTGCGCATCCCATATGAAGGCATGTTGGCCAGCATTACCCCCCAGGAAATTCCGTTGCTGATTTCTATATGGGGCAATGACTTTACATTGCATGCCAATGCAAATCGCAAGATGAAGAATCTTACAGAGCAAGTGATGCAAAGAGCAGATGGAGTTCTGGCTGATGTGTACCGAGATATCAGCCTCGCTCACCAATGGGGATTTTCTGAAAACAAACCAGCCCTGGTAGTTCCTGGTGGCGGTGGCATCCTGTTCAATGAAATTGAAGCAGCTAAAAAAGTAGTAAATCCCGACCTCAATCTCCCTGCTGATGCCCCGGTAATTGTTAATCCACGCGGCATTCGGGCCTACGCCCAGACGGATGTTTTCTTTCAATCCATCCCGCTGGTTCTCGAAAAACTCCCAAATGCTATTTTCCTTTGCCCGGGGATGAAGGATAAACCTGAAGCACATCAATGGGTGGAACGGTTGGGAATTAATAACCATGTCTTATTGTTCCCTACCATGCCGCAAGATATTTTATGGTCCACTTTTCATCGTTCCCAAATATCTGTTTCCATCACCACACATGATGGAACCCCCAACACATTGTTGGAAACAATGGCATGTGGTTGTTTTCCTATTGTCGGTGATATTGAGTCTTTACGAGAATGGATCACTCCTGGCGTGAATGGATTTCTTGTTTCCCCGCATAATCCAAAAGAATTATCTGAAGCAATTGTTTCCGCTATTAATAATTCTGAAATAAGACAAAAAGCTAAAAAGTTCAATAAAGAATTATTAATAGCCAGGGCAGATGCTGATTTGGTTCGAGATAAACTGGCATCATTTTATATGCAGTTTTAATCTGAACGATCCTCCCATCCATCACTTTGAAATAACTTAACAATTAAGTGATTTAGAAATAATCCCCTTACAATCACCAAACAACAGCACCCTGGATAGCTTGCTGTGTGCTATTTTTACTCTGAAACATGTACAGAAGTTCTGCAGGAGTAAAAATGAAGTTGTTTTCAATCAAAATTATTCGAATTATCATGCTACTTGGCGTCATTGCATCACTGGGTTTTAATATTGTCCAGGTTAATGCAAACACAGACAACCCACCTGTGATGACAACCATTGATCGAGATTTCAACACCCCCTTTTCAGTAACCACACAGGATGTTGGGGTGGCCAGGACGCAAAAAGTTAATTTGAATACTTCCGCTTTTGAAACAATCGCTCAAAATTTATTCACTGATAAGGACACAAAGCAGACAGCCCGTTTCCAGATTTTTCCAGATCTGGTCCTGGATGCAACTTTCGATCAAATAGATCACACAATTCACGCAGGTTATATCATGTCTGGAAAACTAAATTATGATCCGGACAGTTCCATTTTAATGGTTTCTACTGATGGAGTAATCAGTGCCAAGCTTGAATTTCAAGAGAAACAATATCAATTAACGAGCTACGGAAAAGGTAACTATCAATTTGAAGAAATTGACCAAACTCAATTCCCAGAGGAGTTGGATATTGTTCCAGATTTATCCGAAACCTCAGAGAGTTTTTATGAGCCATTACTGGATACAGCATCAGCAGATAGCGGGTATGTTATTGATGTTCTGGTCGTATATACTGCTGCAGCCCGTTCAGGTGCTGGTGGCACAACCAACATGCTTAACCTGATAAATCTGGCTGTCAGTGAAACGAATACTGGTTACGAACGCAGCGGAATTTTTTCCAGAATGAGGTTGGTGCATACCGCTGAGATTATTTATGATGAAGCCATTTTAACCACCAGTACCGGTTGGGGAACTGCATTGTCGAAATTAACCAATCAAGATAATGT
>JAHYJK010000077.1 GCA_019429225.1 Anaerolineaceae bacterium | reverse complement strand
TCTTCCGATCTCCAGGGTAGCAATTTGGTTCCCATTTATCGCAGAATAAATCGCTAATCCAGACATTGTGACAATCCAATAAGGGCGTCCTTCCAATTCTGATGAAGATCCATACCACATAATTGCCCCAAATAAGATGCCCACAACCGTCAAAGTAAGTAAAATGCCTTGTGCACTTCCATCAAAGGTCCCCATCGGCAAACGTAATAGAACTACCATTGAAGTTGCAACACTTACCATCCTGATTGAATTACCTAATCCACGTCGAATTGGTGAACCGCTCACAAATGGCAAGTTGAATGGAATAACACCTAATCTCAAACCTACTGCTAATAGTGTGATAAATCCAATGGAATTTACTTCCTGTCCAATCCTCAGTGGAGTACCCTGTTCATAACTGATTAATAAACCAAAAATAAATACGAACAAGCCGAGAATTTTAACAGCAAACGATACAACAATTTCATTAATTTTTTGGTCAGAAGTTACATTGCGAATAAGAATGATAAACTCGATTATATCGACCAATGCCCAAACTAAAAGAATTGTAATAATGCTACTGGTTAATACCGCCAGAAATCCAACAGTATAAACGAGATATAAACCTGACCAAATCACTGGAGAAAGAATTTCATCCAATCGAGAAGAATCAGTAATTATTACAGCAGTCTGTACAGCACACAAAGCAAGCAATAATGGCCACGATACTGAATCTAATTGAAGAGTGATCCCCCGTTGAGAGATTTCCCCAATAGGAAACCATTCTGGAAATTTAATTTGCAACGGGTAAAGCCACCGTAAACCTAAGATAATCCCCCAATTCGTGAGAGATAAAATTGATGCGATAAGCCATACACGACCGATATTCGCTTTAATTCTCGTTAGTACCAGAATAAGTACTGCTGCAAATAGATTAAAACCAATGGGTATAAGGGTTATCATACGATAAAATCAAATAACCCTGTTAAATGGTTTACGTCGCATGAATTTTCCATTTCCTGCTTTTCCTAACCACTTTCTACCATCAACCAGACAATTTCCTCTTAAGAAAACTTTTTCAGGAAAACCTTCTAATTCCCATCCCTCGTAGAGATTGTAATCTGTGCGCTGGTGAGACCATTCGCTTCCATATGTTATTTTCATCTGCGGATCCCAAATCACTAAATCAGCGTCACTTCCTGATTGTATTACTCCTTTTTGAGGATAGAGACCAAAAATTTTAGCTGGATTGGTGGATGTAAGTGCTACAAATTGATGCGCTGTGATTCTGCCCTTTACCACGCCTTCTGTCCAGAATATGGGTAATCGATCACCTACTCCAGGCAAACCGTTTGGAATTTTGGTAAAGTCATCTTTCCCTAATTCTTTACCAGGTATCTTTACTTCCTTTCCTTCATAAAGGATGGGTTGTGTTCCATCAAAGAAAAACGGGCAATGGTCTGTTCCCAATACTTGAATCGTTCCATCTATAATTCCCTGCCATAACCGTTCGTTATCTTCATTGAAACGCATTGGAGGTGAACAAATCCATTTAGCGCCATCCACCTGCTTGAGATTTTCTTCTGTAAAAAACAAGTATTGAGGACATGTCTCTCCCATCACCGGGATTCCTAGATCCCGTCCATAGGCTAGCTGATCAACCTCCCCTCCAGCGTTCATGTGAACAATATATAAAGGCGCCCCCGTGTGGGCAGAAAGTGAAATTCCTCTGGAGACAGCTTCTACTGCACCCCAGGCAGGCCTTGTATGTGCATGCCATTCAGGAGATGTATGACCGGCTGCTAACGCTTCCTGAACAAGGATTTCAATAATATCGCCATTTTCTGCGTGCAGCATGGTTAAAAACCCGTGTTCTTTTGCTAAGCGCATCACTTTAAAAATATCAACATCCTGCAACCTCAAAGTGGAGTTATAAGCAGTAAATACTTTTAATGAGGTAACCCCGATATCAATGAGCGCAGGAATCTGTTCAGCAACCTCTGAATTGAATGTGGAAATATTCATATGAAAACCGTAATCAATCGCTGCTTTCGGCTCAGATTTATTTAACCAATCCGAAATATCTTTTTTCAGATCATTTCCAGTTTGAGGAACAAAATCGAGAACTGTAGTTGTTCCACCAAAGGCAGCCGCTTTATGGCCGGTGTAGTGATCATCTGAGGAAACAGTATTAAACATGGGAAGATCGAAATGTGTATGCACATCAATTCCACCAGGAAGAATTAATTTCTCATGCGCATCAATGATTTGATCAACACCCATGGTTGACAAATTTATTCCAATTTGCACAATTTTTTCTCCCTCAATCAGAATATCTGCTTTACATTCATCAGATGCAGAAATTATTGTTCCACCCCGAATAATCGTTTTCATTTCTTCCTCATCTTGTCAATTATCCTAAATTATTTATCTTCTTTGATTTTATCCCATTCCAGAAGTATCTTCATAAAATCGATTTCGAATTTTTCAAAATTACTTTCAGGTTGATTATATTCCCCGTTTTTTTCAGCTCTTTCCTTCAGAGATTTCCATAAAATTTCCCGCTCCTCACCCTCAACCACCAGATCACGCACTGAGGATGCATTTTTAAGCAAAAATCCGGTGGTATACAAAAAGGTGATTCTTCGCCAGCGATCCGCATGGATGGGATTTTCAAGAAGGATCAAATCCCCAATCTGAATCTTGAAATACTCTTCATTTGCCCGTGGATGATCTTTTTGGGTTCGGAATAATTGTGCACGGGTGGTCAATTCATGTCCTTTCACCGGGGAAATGTACTTTATCTGCCAACGATTTTGTTCATCGAATGCAGCTGTCTGATAAAAAGCAAGATAATCAACTGCGATAACTTTGGGGGCACTTTTGAGGGGTATACGATACCATCCCAATAAACGGGCCAACTCAAGGTCTTGAGGATTTGGCACAATAGCAACGAGAACAAGATCTGTGTCTGCTGGAAAATTATTCATTTTCATCCTGTTCACTACATTTACTTCATAAAAAGGGTTCTATGAATTTTCACCATAGAACCCCGTTTTTAGAAATTTATTGTGATCTATTTGTATTCTTTCAACAAACCAACACGATCATTAAATTCGGTTATATATTCATCAATTTCGTCTAATTGAGATTGAAACCCGGTCCAATAATCTTTGTCATACCATTGGTCCATAATTTCATCGTAGGTCTTACCTTGTTGTTCGACCCAGGTGTAGTACTTCAAATTGTGAACCCGTTTCCGATCCTGATAGGTTAATTCAACCATATTATCAGTACCTTCCCCCATGAGTGAAGTTGCAAAAGCTTCTGCTGCATCATGACTGGTAAATTCCCCAAATTGTTGTCGATACTCAATGATTCGGGAATCGTACAATTCAATTGCATCAGTCAGGACAGCCAAAACGATGTCATCTTCCGTTAATTCAAAGTATTTCGCAAATTTGATGGATGTCAATAAATTGGCAATACCTGAATGGCCAAATAATTCTAAATTATCGATCAAACCTTCAGGGACGCCTTTCTTTGCCAAATATTTCTTACCTTCTGGTTCATTGAATAACCTAACCAGGTTTACGACATCATTATCATCAATCGCTGTTACCAAATCAGTGTTTCTAACATTATGGATCCAGGGAACATGTTTATCACCAATACCTTCAATTCGATGTGCACCAAAACCATTGTTTAAGAGCGTAGGACATTGTAATGCTTCAGATGCAACTATTTTTGAGGTTGGGAACAGTTGTTTTAAATAATCTCCAACACCAATCGTTCCTGCTGAGCCGGTTGTTGCGCAGAACCCTGCAAAATTACTATTCGGCTTCATTTCAGCTTTAAGAATTTCTTCCATGGCATGACCAGTAACACTATAATGCCACAAATAGTTCCCGAACTCCTCGAATTGGTTGAAAATAACCAGTGGCTCACCAGATTGTCTAAGTTCCCAGCATTTATCAAAAATTTCTTTTACGTTCGATTCACTGCCAGGGGTGGCGATAACCTGAGTAGCCACATTTTTCAACCAATCAAATCGTTCCTGGCTCATCTCTTCTGGAAGAATAGCAATGGAATCACAGGCTAACAATTTTGAGTCATACGCTCCACCACGACAATAATTACCTGTTGATGGCCATACTGCTTTGTGAATGGTTGGATCAAATTGACCTGTAACCAATCTTGGCACTAAACATCCATAAGCAGCACCAACTTTGTGTGCACCGGTTGGGAACCACTTCCCTACGAGAACAATGATCCTCGCCTTCACTCCAGTAAAAGAGGAAGGTAGTTCAATGTAATTTACACCACCAAATTTTCCACCAAATGCTTTTGGTTCATTTTTCCAGGTTATGCGGAAAAGATTTCTCGGATGGATGTCCCATAATCCAATATTCGCTAATTCCTCTTTGATTTTGTTTGGAACTGAAGCTGGATTTCGTTGTTGTGCTAGAGTGGGTAGAATAATGTTTCTTTCCCTTGCTCTTTGAACTGTTCTATTTCTTGCTTCTTCGTTTATTGAAAAATCTATTTTTGCCATATTAACTTCCTATTCTTTTGAATTTTTAATATCAGAAGGTGCTTCACTAACAATATAGAGTGGTCGCCCTTTAACCTCATCGTAAATACGTCCAATGTATTCCCCTAATATTCCTAAGGAAACTAATTGGACACCTCCTAAAAATAAGACCGCAATTAAAGTTGTGGCCTGGCCTGTAAACTGTTGCGAACCAAGAATTCTCATTAAAATTACAACGGGGATTGCAATCAAACTGATACCAGCTGAAATAAATCCCATATAAGTAGCAATTTGTAGAGGAACGTAAGAAAAACCTGTGATCGCTGTTAATGCTAATTTCATCATTTTCTTGAATGGGTATTTAGTCTCTCCTGCAAGACGTGCTGCTCGTTTATACTTTACACCTACTTGTTTGAATCCGACCCAGGCTGACATTCCTCGCAGGAAGCGATGGTGTTCACGCATTGAATTCATCACACTGACAACTTTTCGATCCATTAACCGAAAATCGCCAGTATCCAGTGGTATTTTGACATCCGTGATTCTAAAAATCAGGCGGTAAAACACAGAAGCAGTGACCTTCTTGAAGATTGACTCCCCTTCCCGATCTGATCTGACAGCGTAAACAACTTCATACCCTTCTTCCCATTTCTCAATCAACTGAAGAATTACCTCTGGTGGATCCTGTAAGTCGGCATCGATAATGACAACCGCTTGCCCGCGGCTATAATCTAAACCAGCTGTAACTGCGATCTGATGTCCAAAGTTTCTGGCGAAGATTACGGGTCTGATTCTCGAATCATTATGAGCAATTTCCCGAATAACGTTGGTTGAACCATCGGTTGATCCATCATCCACAAGAATCAACTCCCAGGATTGTTTGGATTTATCCATTACTTCTTTGATACGGTCATACAGAATGGGTAAATTTTCTAATTCATTATAAATGGGAGCAATAATTGTAAAAACTGGTGAATTATCCACTGTTACTCTCTGTTTTTGAAAGATATTTTTTCAAGGATTGCATCGTTGGTTCTATGATTGGTGCTTCCTTGACTGCCATCATTGCAGCTCTTATATCCTTGAGCCCGGATCCCGTATTAATTACCAGAACTGGATCTTCTGGTTTGATCATACCGGATTTAATTGCACTTACCAAGCCCGCATACGCTGTTGCACCTGCAGGTTCAGAAAAAATTCCAACTTTACCAAGCTCAGATATTGCGGTTAGTATTTGTTGGTCGCTCACAAGAAGATAAGAACCTTTGGTTTGTGATGCAGCTCTCACAGCTCTGATCCCATCTCGAGGTAAATCAACAGAAATACTGTCCGCAATCGTATCCGCTTTTACTGGAATAATTTCTTCAGATTTTCTTTGAAATGCATTTGCGATTGCTGCAGAACCTTCGGATTGCACACCAAAGATTCGTGGCATATGATCCAACCAACCTAATGAAACCAAATCTTTAAATCCTTTGTGAATTCCCGAAATAATATTTCCATCACCTACACTGACAAATATTGATAGAGGTTGGTCATCCATGGAATTCTTGACAATAATTTCTTCCCAGATTTCAAATGCCGCAGTTTTTTTCCCCTCAATGGTAAATGGGTTAAATCCAGTATTTCGACAATACCAACCAAATTCATTTGCGGATTCTACCGATAAGTCAAATGCAGAGTCATAATTGCCATCAATCAGTATCACTTCAGCTCGATACACAAGAAGTTGTGCAATTTTTGCAGGTGGAGCAGTTTTTGGAGCAAAAATAATGGCTTTTTGCTGAACAGAAGCAGCTAAACCTGCCAGGGCAGCCCCCGCATTTCCTGTTGAAGCTGTTACAACAAATTCGGACCCAATCTCCTTTGCCCTGGCAATCACTATTGCACTGGCGCGATCTTTAAAAGAAGCAGTGGGATTTTTCCCTTCGTCCTTTATCCATAGATTCTTTAGGCTTAACTCTTTTCTTAACTGACTTGGAGTATAGATTGGCGTTCCACCAGTCATTCGAAATGGAGTACCCTCAAACCCAGGGTCAGACACTGGCAATAAGGGCAAATACCGCCATAAATAATTTTCTTCTCTGGAGGTTATGTCACTGGCTTCATATTTTCTCTTAATGGAGGAAATGTCCAGAACAATATCGAGATTACCACCATCTTTTGGGCAGGTATAAAGTTCTTGTGTGCAAGCGTATTCTGTTCCGCAAATCGAACAGGAGTAACCCAGAAATTTATTCATTACTAACCTGAATTCTGATCTTTCTAATTTTTGCGACGAGTAGATTTATTATATCTTGATTGATAATCAAATGATAAATTTTTTATAAAGTTGTCTGACAATTTCTATCAATTGTTTGTCTTAGTGATGCTTTTTGTTTTTAACAACTCCTATTCGCTTTATTGTCGTTCAAATGGTGTGCCTAATGCACCTGGTGGCTGGGATTGCATTGTCCTAATTATTTTAATGGCCCGTAATCGCATTTTCTCAGGCAAAGTTGCTAACAACCTATCCATCCATTCAGTATTTCCTAAATTAACAAATAATAAAGCCAGAATCATTAACGGAAATGGTGCTACTTGTAAAACTTGCGAAGGAATTGATGTCATATAAGGTTGTAAAACCAAACCTAACCACTGCAAGAAAGCAAACAGGTAAGCACCAAAAGCTGCTCTAACAGGATTCCAACCACCAAAAATGGTAATTGCTAAAACGATCCAACCAATGCCATCCAGTCCAGTAATCGTACCTTTCCAACCGGGTTTTACACTCAAAGTGTAAAGTGGACCTGCTAAACCTACCAATGCTCCACCAACTATTGTATAAACGTATCGCATCTTAAGAACATTTGCGCCACGGACAAAAGCTGCAGCAGGTTTTTCTCCAATTCCTTGCAGCATCAAACCTGGTCGAGTCTTAAAAATCCAATACCAAGCTACAAAAATTAAAATGATACTCAAGTACGTCATCAAAGATTGTTGAAATAAGATTTTTCCTAAAATGGGTATATCTCTTAACAAAGGAACGGAAGATGATAGCATGATAGGTCCTTGGGAACCCATAATTGGGTTCCCAAGAAAATATGCCAGATCCCGGCAAGTAATAGCGAGTATAAAACCAACAGCAACTTGCGATTGTTTTAGTGTAATACTGCTAAATGCAACAATTGTTGCTACCAATGCACCAACTAATGTTCCAGCTAAAAAACCTAAAAACAAACTATTTGTTTCTACAGAAACCCAAAACCCAAGCATCGCAGATAGCAAGATTACGCCATTCAGCGATAGATTGATAACACCTGCACGTTCTGTAAGTGTTTCTCCAATTACAGCGATCACAATAGGGGCACCTGATGCAATAACGCCTGCTAAACCTAAAAGAATAATATCGCCTGACATAAAAACTCCTATTTTTTCTCCGCAAATCGCTGTTTAACACCTTGCATCAAT
The DNA here is from genome assembly GCA_019429225.1 of Anaerolineaceae bacterium. Lineage (GTDB taxonomy): Bacteria > Chloroflexota > Anaerolineae > Anaerolineales > Anaerolineaceae > UBA6170. Next base: position 8,169 of record JAHYJK010000077.1, on the reverse strand, counting down.
AAAACAAATAAAACCAGGCTCCCCTGAAGAACTCCAGTTAGCGCTGAATCTAATTTCATAACAATTGGTAATTGAATACCACCAATATTTAAGGCAGCAAAAAAAAGCGCAATAGGTGCTAACCAAATCGCTTGAAAATTAATCAACATAGCAATCATTAATCCCATAAAACCATAACCGCTAGAAATGGAAGGAATTAATCGGTGATAGACGCCTGTTACTTGTATTGCTCCTGCTAAACCAGCAAACAAGCCACAAATCACGAATGAAAGCATCATGTGTTGCCAGGTTGGAATACCCATGCGAAATGCTGACTTTATGCCTTTTCCAACTGCTTTTAATCTCAAACCAAAATGCGTTCCTTGTAATAAAAAATATATAATGACCAACCCAATAATTGCAAAACCAATTGACCAAAGACTTATCCTGAATCCTTGAAATGTTGGAAGCCAGAATTGTTCTGGAAAAGGTTCAGTACCACTCATCGAAGCAATGCCAGGACGGCTCCATGCCCCAAAGATAAGGCCAATATTCAGGGCAGTAGCGATGAAATTCAATCCTAAACCACCAAAAATCTCGTTAACTCCTCCAAATGTCTTAAGCAAACCAGCGAGAGCAGCCCAAATAGCACCACCCAACATGCCAGCTAACATGGAGAGAATTATGACAATCACAGGTGAAACTGACGAACCAAGGAACAATCGCATGACACCAGTGGTAAAAATGGCCCCAACAGTTATTTGTCCTTCAATACCTATATTCCATAAGCCAGCAGTAAATGTGGCTAAAAGACCGCATGTTACCAGAAGTAGCGGAACCCAAACCACAAACACACTTGCGACACGGGTTGAATTACCTGTAGCACCTTCCCAAATCAAGCGAAAAGCATCCAAAGGTTTGGCATCAACCAGAACCAGGATGATCGTAACAAACAAAACAGCCAATATTAGTCCACCGATTTGAAATAAAAAAGAAAGACTACGATTTTGCATTTGATTCATAATTCTCCTGAATATCAAAAACCTGATCCCATCCTTTGCCACCAATTAATTGACCTAATTGATCCAAACTTGTCGTTACTGCATCGAGAGGTGGAGAAACATGTCCACTAAAAAAAACCAGAATACGGTCACTATATTGCAGGATCTCTTCTAAATCACCTGAAATGAAGAAAATTGATGTACCCAGCATACATCTTTCTTTTAATTTTCCCCACATATAAATAGCAGATTCAATGTCTAAACCTCTGGTAGGATGTTCCAGTAATATAATGGATAATGAATTTCTCAATAAGGATAAGGCTGCCCGTTGCTGATTACCACCTGATAATGATTCAACGGTAGAACTCTGATGGCCAATAATATGATATTCATCAATCATTTTTTCAGCTTTTTGTTTGAAATATTCTTTATCTATAAACAAACCTTTTGTTTCTTCACCCGCAATTGTAAAATGTTCAGCTAACGTTAATCCTGGAACTAGCCCTTCTTCCAGTCTGGATGCAGGCAGAAAAGAAACACCATTTTTCATAAATTCATGATAATTTTTTCCCGTTAGATCTTTTCCAATAACAATAACACTCCCTGATATAGGTCTGATCAGTCCGACACAGGCACGTAAAAGGACATCCTGACCACTCCCTTCCATTCCTGCCAAACCAATCACTTCCCCCGCTTGTAAACGAAAATTTACATTTTCGATTCTCATAGGGTATTGTTCAACAAATATGTTTTTCAATTCAAATACAATATTACTTTGTGAGACGTTATTGCGATCTCCTAAAGTAATAACTTTTCCAAACATCATTTCTACCAATTTATCCGTTTGATATGGGGCTGGTAATTCTCCAACCAATATTCCTTTTCTTAAGATTGCCACTTTTCCACATAATATTTCAACATCTTCTAACTTGTGGGAGACAAAAATAATAGTTTTTCCTTGTTCAGCAAGTATTCTTAAAGCAGCAAATAACTTTTCTTTTTGTTGTGCACTGATACCAGTTGTCGGCTCATCTAAAATTAATGCGTTTGCTCCCATCCACAACAATCTAAGAATCTCTAATTGTTGTCTTTCTCCTACTGTTAATGTATCAACATAAGCTTCTGGATCTAAGGTAAATCCAAACTTGGTTTGAAGTTCCTTAAATTCATGAATGGTTTCTTTATAGGAGGGTATCAATCCTCCTTTTTGTCCAACAATAAAATTTTCAATAATACGCATGGGTGGAAAATCCAATGGGTCCTGGTGAAGCATGCCAATACCATACTTTATAGCATCAGCTGGAGATTCTATTATCACTGGTTTTCCATTCAGCAAAATTTGTCCTGAATCAGGCTTATAAAAACCTGAAAGTATTTTCATTAAAGTACTTTTACCGGCACCATTTTCTCCTAAAATTCCATAAATGGTTCCACTTTTAATTGAAAAATTTAAATCAATATTTGCTCTTACCGGTCCAAAACTTTTATTGATGTTTCGAAACTCGATGTTCATTTTGTCCTTTTATTTTTAAAAAATGAGGAAGACATAAAAGTCTTCCCCATTCTTTTTATTCAGTATCTTACTCTGAACGACCTTCCATGCCTTCTAATAATTGAGAAAGGTACCAGATTTCAACGTCAGTTGCAACTTCACCTTCAGCCAGGAATTTGCTACCATCCTGATAATTTAATGGTCCACTCCATAGATTCAAACCACCAGCAAGTTCAGCAATAAACTTATCAAGTAATGGTTTTGCATCTTCGCTCATTGCTGGACCACTCACATATCCAACAGGTGTCATATCAACATTGTTGATATCTTGCCAATAGGGAGGCATCCATTCAAATGTAGATTCCCATTTACCCTGAATAGCATTTGATATGTAACGAACATAGGACGGCCCCCAGTTGAAATATGGAACTCCAATACACACATCGGGAGCTTCTTCACAGGCTCCAACAAAATCATAAGGAATCGCAAAAACCTTCTTGCCTTCACTCGTTGCTTTACGAGCTTCAACAAGACCCTCAGTTGTATCAATGCCAGAAATGATGACATCAACACCTGAATTGATGAATTCATTAGCAACCTGAGTGGGATCTTCTGTAAATCCAGGAATATTGAACCAGAAACCAATCCAGGTAACCCGGAATCTAAGATCAGCAGGATCTTTATCGAGATAGTTTTCCCAGCAGTAACGAGCACCTAGGAAAGCTGAAGCCGCCAGACGGCGAGTTTCCTCATTAATCAATGGTCCCAAATACCCAATTGAACCTGATTGAGTATGCAAAGCGGAATCACAACCAGCCATCATCTTCCCATATTCCATTTCACCCATCAAATTAGCCATGTTAGGCAATGCTTGATAATTTTCACCTTCTGCCCATATGGTATCACCAGAAGCATGGATAATAAAAATTTCTGGATTATTTTTAGTGAATTCAACAGCATCATCTTTCATATCATCTGAGTTGAAGATCACAAGTTTAGCACCTTGTTGAACTAATTCTTCTGCTAATTGTGCAGCGGTAGTACCTGGGCGATCTGCAGTGTTAACTCTGTCAAGATATATCATTTTAGTTCCAGGAACTTTTTCTTCAACATATTCACCAGCTTCATAATGAGCCTGGCTCCATCCTTTGTCGTTATACGGTCCAACCAATAACATGCCAAAAACAAATTCCTCTGCTGGTGCTTCAGGTTCAGCTGGTGCTTCAGATTCAGCAGGTTCGGCAGGCGCTGCAGGTGTTGCAGCAGGTTGACAGGCCGATAGTACAAGTACCATCACCATTAATAACGCAATTACAGTCCAAGCAAACTTCTTATTCATTTTTTCTCCTTCATTTCATAGAAATCAATCTATTAATAGTTTTCCAACACTCGATTGGGAACAATTTTTATTTTATATTCCAACAACCTCCTTTCATTGCACATTAAAATATTTTTTGAAGTGTCGATTACTTGAAGTTTAGAACAATAAAATATTGATAAGGAACTAAATTGATTTGAAATTTTTGGAATAAGTAACTATTTTACATGAAAATAATTATTTTTTATGAGTTTTTGTAGAAGAAAATAGGGATTCCCAAATTTTGAGAATCCCTATTCAAACTAATTTACTGTAATCCAGGTGCCTGTCTCACCTTTTAAGGCTCGACCAATATTTTCAGGATTGGTAATTAATGCTTTCTTACCACCATTCTCAAGGAACTTCACAATGGCTTCAATTTTTGGAAGCATACTACCTTTTGCAAATTGACCAGCAGCAGCTAATTCTTTTGCTTCAGCTAAAGTCAACTTATCTAACCATTTCTGATCTGGCTTGTTGAAATTAATGGCTACTTTTTCAACTGCGGTACTGATGACAAACAAATCAGCGCCAATCATGGTTGCTAATAACGATGAACCAAAATCCTTGTCGATAACGGCTTCAACACCTTCTATATCATCATTCGGTTCGCGTACTACCGGAATTCCACCACCACCAACGGCTACCACGATGATACCAGCATCAATCAACGCCTTAATGGCATCTTTTTCAAGGATATCAATAGGTTTCGGTGATGCCACAACTCGTCTCCAACCACGACCAGCATCTTCTACTATAACCCATCCATCTTCACTGGCACGTCGTTTGGCTTCTTCTTCACCCATAAATGAGCCAATAGGTTTGGTCGGATGTTGAAAAGCATCATCATTCCTATCAACGACTGTTTGGGTCACAACCGCAGCAACCTGTTTATCCATCTTGCGATTTTTAAATTCATTGGTTAATGCTCTGGCAAACATGTAACCAATCGCCCCTTGTGAATCGGCACCACAATAATCCAAAGGTACTTCGTGTAACTCATGTGCTGAAAGTTCTGACCTTCTGAGAATAAAACCAACCTGTGGACCATTGCCGTGTGTGACAACAACATTCCAATCCTGGGCAATCATTTCGGCAATGTGGTGCATTGATTCTGCACCAGCTTCGTATTGATCCGGAACTGTTTTGTGGTTATTGTCTTTAATTAACGAATTTCCACCTACTGCAACTACTGCTACGCCCTTACTCATAAAACTTCCTCCAATAATAAATTTTTATTGACCCATGGTTAAAGCATAGACGGCGCTACATATATGCATTTTATTTTCCGCTTCATCAAAAATAACTGATTGGGGACCATCCATCACACCATCTGTTACTTCAACACCACGGTCTGCCGGTAATGGATGCATAAAAATCGCGTCTTCTTTGGCCAGAGCCATTTTTCTCTCATCGGTGATCCAATGTTTATACTTATTAATTATAACACCAGCTTCATTTGCATCAGTCGTAACCATCCAGGGACCCCATGATTTTGGATAAATTACATCAGCATCTTTAAATGCTGCTTCCATATCATCCACCACTTCAAAACCTGCCCCAGCTTTTCTAGCTTCTTCTTTTGCCCGCTCAATCGTCTCGTCAGAAAGTTTGAATTCTGGTGGATGAGCAAGTACGAAATCTATACCAAAGCGCGGAAATTGTAATGCCATTGAATTGGGTATGGACAATGGTTTCTGATATGACTCAGCATACGCCCAGGACATAACAACCTTCTTGCGCTTTAAATTTCTGCCTTTTTTCTCCATGATGGTCATTAAATCAGCCAGAATTTGAAAAGGATGATAATACTCGCATTGCATGTTGAACACCGGTGCGGGAGAAGCTTCTGCTACCAGATTCATGTATCGGTTTCCAATCCCCCAATCTACATGCCGGATGGCAATACCATCATAGATACGACCCATAATCTGACCAATCTCTCTTTCAGTATCACCGTGAGAAATCTGTGTGGTTCGACTTTCAATAAATGCCGGATGACCACCTAAATGAGCAAAGGCTGATTCGAAAGCTGAGCGCGTGCGTGTACTGCTATAGAAGAATAGCAATGCTAATGATTTATCGCGTAAATATGGAGTTGGTTGACGCATGGCCCGCTTCATTTTTAAATCCCACGCCACATCTAAAATCGTATCAATCTCTTCTTTTGAGAAATCGAGATCGGTAATGAAGTCACGTCCTTGTAAACTTGTTTGCATTTCTTTTACCTCCAAAATTTGTATATTATATTAATTCCAAAGTAAATTTGGAATTATTTTTTCAATTGTAAAGTCACCAATGATGGAATCAAAGCATAAAATGCTGTCGACCGCACCATATCATCCAATGAAACAGAATCGTTGATCGTATGGGCTGTCTCCTCATCCCCTGGGCCAAATCCAATGCTTGGAATCCCTGCTTTTCCTGCCCAATAAATGCCATTCGTGCTGAAATTCCATTTTCCAGCTGGGGCTTCATCCAGACCAATCAATTTACGAACTTCGAGACCAGCCTGCACCAAAGGATGATCTTCATCAATTGCCCAGGCTGGGAAATACTTGTCTACTGGGAAAACAAATCCAGTGTAAGAGGGTTCGTCATAAAATAATTCTTCAACTGTGACCCTGTCTTTAAAATCTTCAGGAATCAAAGCTTCTACTTGCGCAATTGCCTGTTCTTTTGTTTCGCCAAACGTCATACGACGGTCAATATAGATGATCGCTTCGTTAGGCACAGCATTGATACTGGGAGTTTGAACCACCATATCACTGACTGTTATTTTTCCATGACCGAGGAATTCATGTTCTCCTAACGTTGGCTCCAGATCGCGAATGCCAGCGATGACTGGAATTAAAGCATATATGGCATTATCCCCCAGATGATTGCTGGCCGCATGTGCACTTCGACCTTTTGCAGTCACTTTCATTTCGACACGGCCTTTATGACCACGGTAAACATTCATTTTTGTTGGTTCACCAATGACAACAAAATCCGGACGAATTTTTGGGTCAACCTCAACAAAGGAATTAGGGGCAATTCCATCACACCATTCTTCCATGTTGCCAAAATAATAAGCGGTCCAGCCATCTAACAGACCAAGCTTATTGGCGATCGATAAACCATATACCATTCCAGGTGTACTGTTCTTTTCATCACAGGCACCACGTCCGTAAAAAATTCCATTTTCAATTTTCCCGATAAATGGATCATGGGTCCATTCCTCAGGATCACCAATGCCAACCGTATCAATGTGTGAATCAAATACCATGACTTTTCGACCGGATCCTATTTTCCCCATGATATTACCCATCACATCAAATCTGACTTCATCATAGCCTAATTTTTTCATTTCTTCAGCAATTCGTTCACCCACAGGACCAATTTTGGAGTCCATACTGGGAATAGCGACGATCTCGCGAAAAAAATTTATAATATCAGGGCGTGATGTTTCAACGTTTTCGATAACTTCTTTTACTTTATCTCTGCTTACCATTGTCGATCTCTCCGTTCCAATCTTTATAAAATTAATTTAATTCACCTACTCGCCTCACAACTTGAAAGCGAAAATATCCTGGTAAAAAGTAACTGTAAGAATAATCAATTATTTTTCCTTCTGTTGAATACAAATAAGCTGTAAATAGCAACAATACATCACCCCTTTGAATTTGCAACGCTCGCGCAATACTCGAAGATGCCGCCTCCGCTTTAATAATCGTTTTTGATACAGATAAATCTATTTTTTCACTTTCAATTAAACGATCAAGCACCGATCCGGTGAATCCAGCTGCCAGATCATCATTCGTAAAAATTGATTCTGGTAGTACATCCACTAAAAATGCCACCGGACGATTATCGGCATTAATGACTCGAGAAATTTTAATTAATGGCGTATTTTCCTCAACATTGAGATTTTTGGCATAATATTCATTGGCATTAATCTGGGTGATCACTAAATCCCCCATTTTAACATCCAAACCAATTTTTTCTGCCAGGGTTTCAATGCTCTCTAATACTTCAAGACCCGTTTCAATTACCTGAATGGGTCCAACTACAAAAGTACCCACTCCCTGACGGCGGCGAATGATTCCCTGCCCTTCGAATGTTCGCATAGCTTCTCTTAAAGTTGCTCTCGAAACGCCTAACATTTTTGCCAACAAAGGTTCAGATGGTAATTTTTCTCCGTGTGGTATGGTAGAAATTACTTTGGCGAGTTCATTCTGTAAACGCTGAAATGATGTTAATGAACTTTTTTCATGTGATTCCTGCATTTGTGCCATTCAACAACTCCTTTTAATCTTCAATAATCACTGGTATGAATTGGAATTTGTTTACATCCACCA
>JAHYJK010000076.1 GCA_019429225.1 Anaerolineaceae bacterium | reverse complement strand
CAGCATCTGGCTGATTTTCCTCATTGTTATATTATTAAATGTGTTTGGAGCTCCCCTGAAAAGCTTTCGCTCTGTCCTTCTTCAGGTTCGCGAAGCACCCTATATCGAGGCAGCCAGAGCCTATGGTGTTGGCAGTATTCGCATTATCATGAAATACATGGTGCCAAGAATTATTCCCATCCTGGTGCCACAACTCATTATTCTGATTCCCTCTTTTGTGTTTTTGGAAGCGACATTAGGATTATTCAATATCAGCACCGGTCTACCCACCTGGGGAACCGTTATTTACCAGGGAGCCACCAAAGGAGCGCTGTATGGTTCGCGCTATTGGGTTCTGGGACCATTGATTTTACTGCTGCTTTCTGGATTTGCTTTTTCATTGTGTGGTTCAGCGTTGGAGAAAATTCTCAACCCGCGCTTGCTGGACGATTAAAAACCTCAATTTTAGACCATCACCTATCATAGAAATCAATTGTTACACCCGAATCGGTTTGAGGTTGATTTGTGTCATAATTAAACTGAGACAGGAGGTAATATGCTGACAACATTTCAAAAATTAAATCTAAAAGACCAGAAGCAAATCTTGGTGTTGAATGCCCCCCAAAGTTTTGAAGGTGAATTGGCTACGTTAACAGACGTGGAAATTAAACGAAATCTGGACGAGGTGACGGAAATTGATTTTGGCCCTGGTGTTTGTCACCAGAATAGCGGAGATTGACGATGATTGGTCTACATTGCGCTATCGTCGTTCGAACTACGTGAAACAATAATGGATACGTCATTCATCTCCCCACCAGCGCGGTTACCGATCTGGTTGCAGGTTGGCCTGTGGGTGACTTGGCGAGTTACCGGTAAAGCGCTTCTACCCCCGCGTCTGTTAGCCTGGTATCCCAAAGCTGCTTTCTCCTCGGGCGTCATGGAAGCTCTGGTGGCTCATGCTGACAAAAATCTAAGTGCTCGCATACTGAAACTGGTGCGCATGCAAGCTTCATTCAGCGCAGCCTGTCCGTTTTGCATTGATATGAACAGCCAGCGTTTCCGGGATTATGACATCAACCAACAGGAATTGGCAGCCATTCAGGGACTGGTTTCGGCAGAAGATGTCACCACATTCACGGAACGTGAACGGCTGGCATTGCGTTATGCCCAACTGATTTCTGCCACGCCGCTGAGTTTTCCAGGTGAGATCATGCGGCAAATCAAGTCAGCCTTCAACGAAAGAGAAATTGTCATCCTGGCGACGACAGCTGCCCAGGTGAATTACTGGGCACGGCTGATTCAAGCGCTCGGCGCACCTCCAGCCGGGTTCATGGAACCGGGTGAATGGCCGGAAGGGAGTTAATTCCCCAGCAGGTTTTTCAGAAAAATTGGTGGATTTACCCCCAGGGACATTACAGCTACAATAACCCCGATTAAGATGAATACAGCTGATACCATGATCGTGGTAAATACCCCATTCACACGCTTTTCCAGTACTGCTTGCTCAGGTTCATCCGGATCATAATATACCGTTACCTGGCTGCCGGCTGGATATTGTTCCACAATGGATTGTTGTTTGCTCCTGTTGCTGGTGCGCATACCATAATCAAAATTGATGCAATCACACTTGAAAGAGGTTTTGTCCACCTGGTATTCAAAAATGATATTGGCGATATAAGTTGTGGTTTGATATCCATCTTCATCCGTAGTGGTTAGTGCATCCAGTTCAGAAAATAAGATTTTCCCCGGAGTGGCAAGCCAATTTTTACTGAGTCTGGCTTTGGAGAAATTTTTCATCAATTTGACCAACATCCCAATCCCAATGCCAATAAACACCAGGCAAAAGAAGATGATTAGAATAAGAACCCATGAATTGGATTGCACTGCAGTAGCCATAAGGTTATACACCTTTCAGGTTTATCGTAACAAAAAACAACCTTAAAAAGCAAGTATGAATTTCGTAAACATCAACCCAACTTCATTACAATAATTCGCTATAATCTTTTAAACGGCATTTACATTTCTGGAGGTAATATGCAAGTGAAAAAATGGTTGTTACTGTTTTTGATCTTTTTGGTGGCTGGCTGCCAGATGTTTGTGCCTTCAGTGACACCAACAGCTGATAACCCTTCAGAAGAAGCCACCCCTTTGCCGAGCGCTTCCTCCACGCCTGGTGTTCTGGTGACCGCCAGGCCTGTCTCCGAGCCGGTGGACTTTACGCCTTTAGCCTGGCACAAATTGACCATGATGCCTCTATCTGTGTATGATCCGGGTGATGTAATTAATCCGTATAGTAAATTACCGGTGGTATTAAGCAGCATTCAGAACCGGGAGGTGATCAGTGGATTAACGGTTGATCAGCAAGTTTTTCTGGCTCAAAATGGATTTATCGTGATTGACAGCCAGGAAGAGCAGTTTAAAGATATCCGCTATTCGGTTTCCAAAGAGCAGGGGCAACCGTATTTCCTGACAACCGACGCGGTGTATCATGCCCTGCATGTGAGCTTTAATGATCTGTTGGAAGCATTGGAAAAAGAAGCCTTACGCCCGATCATGATCAAGCTATTGGAAACAGTATATTTGCAGGTGGATGGATATTATCAATTCAGTCTGGGAAATAGCCTGGAAACAGATGCCCTGCTGGCACGGAATTACCTGGCTGTTGCCCTGAAATTATTTTCACCAGAACACCCGCTGCCCAACGAAGTTGAAGGAATGATTGCAGCACAACTGGATCAGATTACTGCTGAAGCGGGAAAAGGGGAATCCACATTAATTTCGGGTTTACTAGATGATTACACAGCCTATCGCCCGGTAGGTCATTACACCAGCAGCCCTGAACTGCAACAATATTTTCGTGGCATGACCTGGTTGGGACGGGTGGCTTTCAACTTACGCGATTTGGGCAACCAATCCTCCCCCAGTAAAGCACCCTTACTGATTACGTTAGCTTTGCGCGAAGCCAAACTGGAAGGGGTTCCCGCCTATAAAGTCTGGCTCTCCATCCACGAAGTGTTGGACTTCATCATTGGTCCTTCAGATGATCCGGGGCCGATGGAACTCAATGAGCTGATGGAAGCCGTGTATGGATCTGATATTTACCTGGAGTTATTGCAGGATGAAGGTAAATGGCAGGAATATGTTTTGCGTGTGGAAGAGTTGCCAGCACCGCAAATTAACTCCACTTTTCAGGATACCTCGCTGGAGATGGAATTTGAACGTGACTGGCGCTTTATGGGCCAACGCTTCACCCTGGATGCCTTCATTTTTCAGCAATTAATCACCGATAAAGTCACCCGCCGTCCATTTCCAAAAGGACTCGATCTGGCAGCTGCATATGGATCCGTAGAAGCTGAAAAAAGCCTCGAGTTATCCGGTGAGACACGTTATCCGAATTACCCGGAACAACTTGAGAAAATGAAAAATTTTGTGAATGAGCTGCCTGAGGAATTCTGGACGGAGCGCTTTTACTCTGCCTGGCAATTCGCCTTCCGGTCACAAATCGAACCTAAAGGACCCACTTACCCGGCCTTTATGCAATCCCCGGCCTGGATATACAAGGAAATTAACAGCATGCTTGCCAGCTGGGCGGAGCTGAAACACGACACGATCCTGTATGCGAAAATGCCGGAAGGGCTGGGGGGTGGTGGTCCGCCAGTCTCCGGACCTGCGCCGGCTTACGTGGAACCCAACCCCAATGTTTATTATCGCCTGGCATTTGCCACCCGGACGTTAAATGATGGCTTAAGAGCTACCCTCTTTGATTGGCAGAATCGCGGTTGGGTGCAATCCGAATTTACCGGTCAACCCGGTCTACAGGAATATCTGAACCACATGATGCAGCTGGGTGAAAAAATGAAAAGTTTTGGGGAAATTGCTGAGCGTGAACTGCGTGGTGAACCATTAACCGTAAACGATTATTATCGCATTACTGCCTGCCTGGAGTACAAGGAATGTGTCGATCCGCTGGGGTACATGGGGGATTCGATGAAACCGGAAGCGATCCCCATCATTGCAGCTGTTTCTGGCTTTGAAAACCAGATCATGGAAGTTGGGGTGGGGTACCTGAATCGGATTTATGTTGTGATTCCGGTCAATGCAGAGGTCTATGTCGCTCAGGGGGGTGTCCTCAGCTATTATGAGTTCATCCAACCGCGGCAGGAGCGCTTGACCGATGAAGCCTGGCGCGAAATGTTGCAGAAGGATCCTCCCAATCGCCCTGCCTGGACGGTCAATTTTATGGTGCCGGGTGGCAGGGCTGTGGATGTACTGGCATTCCGGATGGGGGATGTATTTGTGGTCACAGAAGAGGGTGGTAATCCTCCCTTGAACCTGCGTGCAGAACCCACTCGAACAGCGAAAGTAGCATCAATACTTGAGCCGGATACTTATTTCGAAATAATCGAAGGACCAGAACTGGTTGCAAAAGAGACCTGGTGGAAGGTACGAATTTTTAATGAGGATACGGAAGGCTGGATTTTGGAAAATCAGACCTGGTATCGCCGTTCCTATTAGATGAGGAATAATGATGAAGGTTTTTAGGTTATGGCACTTTTGGATATTGTTCATCATGGCTGTAAGTCTTATGACAAATCCAGTTAATGCCGGGAGCAGTGATTGGGATGCTGATCAAATAGATCAGTTTATTCAAACGCAAATGAGAGCTGCCCGTATTCCGGGATTAGCCCTGGTGATCACCCAGAACGGTGAAATTGTCTATCTCAAAGCATTCGGTAGTGATGGGCGCGGTGCATATCTCACAACCCAAACGCCAATGTTGTTGGGTTCTCTGAGTAAATCCTTCACAGCGCTGGCTGTGATGCAACTGGTGGAAGCAGGGAAGGTGGATCTGGACGCGCCGATCAGTGACTATATTCCAGGTTTTTCCAATGCAGATCCGCAGCAGTCCGCGCAGATCACCGTACGGCACCTCTTGAATCAAACCACTGGCATGAATGACCTGGGATACCCTGCATCGCTCACCAATTTTCCAACCCTGGCGGAGAGGGTGAACAGCTTGAAAACCGCTGTTCCGAATGCAGAAGCAGGAGTAATTTTCCAATACTTCAATCCCAATTACAGCGTGCTGGGGTTCCTGATCGAGCAGGTCAGTGGCCAACCGTATGGAAATTATATGCAGGAGTATGTTTTCAGTCCTTTGGGTATGCAGCAAGCCAGCGCTTACCCTACCCAGGTGCAAAACCTGGCACAGGGACACACGCTCTTTCTGGGTGCACCTCGTAATATTGAGCAAGAAATGCCACTCTCGGAGGTCTCTGCTGGATTTATCGTGGCATCAGCAGAGGATATGGGTGCATACTTGCTGGCTCAGGCGGGCAGGATGGAAACCATAATTTCAACTGAGAGCCTGAGCGCGATGCATACGCCACCCAAAGGCATTGATAGTCCTTATGCCATGGGCTGGTTTGTGGAATCCCATAAGGGTGTGGATGTCATTTCTCACACAGGAGATCTACAAAGCTTTCATGCCTATGCTGCCCTTCTTCCGGCACAGGATATCCAATTTGCTTATCTGATCAACCAGAATGGATTGCTGCCTTCGCTGATCACTTTTCCGCCATTACGAAACGGTTTGCTGGATATCCTTACCGGTGTGCAACCCGGTAGAAGTGTCTCTGCCAATTTGATCAATATCATACTGGTGGTGGTCATTTTTTATAGCCTGATCCGGGACATGAAACGCTATCTGAATATACCCGTCTGGGCAAAAAACGTAAAGGAACACCCCAAAAAGCAGATCATAATCAATATCGCTCTGGAGTTTATCATTCCGATTGCGTTGTTTGTATTCATCCCCATTTTGATGCAGTTTATTTCCGGCAGAAAATATTCCTGGAATCTGCTCTATCAATTTGCACCCGATATCACCCTGTGGCTGTTTGTGGGAATTGCCATCAGCCTGTCTCGTGGTTTTAGAAAAACATTGATCTATCTGCGTATCAAGCAGGAAGTGGAATGACCGAAGCAACCGGTAAACTTCAACAGGGAAGATTAAAAGAAGTTTTTACCCTCTTCCTGAAATTGGGGTTAACGGCCTTTGGTGGACCGGCTGCGCACATCGGGATGATGCACGACGAGGTGGTTAAACGCCGAAAATGGCTGGATGAACAGGAATTTCTCGATCTGGTCGTTGCTACCAACCTGTTTCCTGTCCGCAATGACGGCAGAATTTAGCGCCTTTTGAAAGTTCACCACCGCACTTCCTGCAAACAATTTTTTGAGCCAGTGCGCTTTTTTCTACAGAAGCTGATGCCGGTTTTCCCTTCCCACATTTGAGGCAGACTGGTCCTACATTTGTATTACCGCAGGTACATTGCCATACATCAGGTTGGGTCTTCGTTCGTTGTTGGGTTAGGCCAGGTTTTTTATCTGTGATTTCTGTGGGCAGAGGAACAGATGTGTTCTTCTGTCTGGCTGATTTGGCTAAAACTGTGGGGGCGGAGTCCGTCGAGAGTTCCGCTTCCGGGTTCTCCGAGGGTAACTCAACAGCTGTGTTCTTTTGTTTTGTTGGTTTGGCAAGTATGGTTGGTGCATCATTCGAAGAAAAATCCACATCTGGGTGCTCGGAGGGCAAAGCAGCCGGGGTTGATGTGCCAGCCTGATTATCAGTTTGCAGAGATTCCTCAATTTGTATACTCTGCAGAAAAGTGATAATACTTCCCCAGGCTATCCTTTCTGAACCGGTAAGTTTCACCTGCTGTTTGGATTGACCGGTATCCAATACCAAAACTTGTCCGGAAGCGATGTTTTCTATCGAAAAGAGGCCGCCGTGATCTTCCTCTCCAGGGCGTAGAGAACGCCAAGAGCCCATATAAGCTGTTTGGTTTGTATCAAAACTAAGCATTAATTCCCAAACATCATTTTGACAGGTGAGGGTCCCCCCCAATGCAGGAAGCCCTGCATATTGGGCACTCCACCCCGTGGTAATCGAAGGGTCTTCAACCAATGGGTGAACTTTTGCCCATTCCAAAACACGAGCAAGTCGCTGGGAAAAAGCTGAAATTTCAGTAGGTTGGTCGACTAAAATTTTATCAAAATCCTGGCACAAGATTTCAATATCCGTAGTAATAAACGAGGGTGGAGTTAACTTAGAAAATACAGACTGATCGCTTGAGTTATTCATAAGGTTTTCCTTAATTAATGGAGTTTCTAAGACTCTCGATGAAATTCATAAACCAACTTGGTTGATAATTTTTTTTCGTTCCGTCTTCGTTATTGATAGCCGATGTTTTATCAACACCTTCTCCAGCATTTATATAAACTGCTACACCGCCTGACCCATACAACCATACGGTAATATATTTCACGACGGCAGCTACAGCCACTTTTAATCCGACTGCGGCAGCTAATGCCGTGGCGACATAAGCGACTGCCAAAACTCCTGCAATAATGGCGGAGATTGTGGCAACAGACAAGCCACGTTCCGAAAGTTTCATGTTCAATTCGGTATACACAGTTATCAGGTTTTCATGATTTCGCAAAGAATCATTGTCCCAACGTTGTTCCCACCAGGGATCTAATGCCTTTCCATTCTCTTTCTTTAAACCAGAGGGGAATATACCTGCCCAGACATGCCAATGAGGGATCTCGTATTGTTCATACTCAATTCCGTTCATCTTAATAATCGACTGGATCTTTTTTGGATCATCTCCTATTTGATATAAGCTTCTATTCAATAACCAACTGATAATCCTTTGACTCATCTGCTTGCAAACATATGGTTCTAACCCTGTTACGAGATTTGATGCTATATTCGTAATTGCTCCACGCATTGTATAGGGGCAGGCATCATACAATCCTTTCCAGTAAGGGTTGTTTAATTTCAGACTGTCTGCATCTATTAACAGGTCGCTAAGAAGTGTACTGATATTTCTCTCTACATTAATAGTTTGGGATGTCTGCCAGATTGGGCTACCCGTGTCGGATAAAGGTCCATTGCATATAACTCGAAATTCACTGGGTGAAGACCCACCAAAGGTGGGGGAATTCAGGTTGTCCCAACGAATACCTGAATACCGCAGACCCCAGCAGGCGGAACCTTGAGCCAATGGTATATACTCATTACTGGTATATAAATCCTTCTCCCGGGTGGTTTGATCCCGGTCCCCATTTATCAACGCCAAAAAACCTCTGTCTTTGTTGGGTGGATTCTCTATTTCCAGCGAAAGTGGGAGATTGGGTACGCCGATCTTCAAAGGATTGAGCTGAACATAAGCATAGGCTTCGGATGTGCCGCATAATCGACCCGGTACCACCCAAAATTGAAATTGAAGAAACTGGGGATAAATCTGAACCAGATGAGGAGACATTCCTGACAGACCGTAATTTTTTGGCGCACCTGCCCGTAGGACGGATTCAACACTTATAAAATGATTTTTCTTTTTGTCCTTGGTGTAGGGAGTAAGGTCATTAGAACGAATTCTATAGGCGAACAAACCCTCTCCGCTTTCCTCTGTGATTGGTTCAGGGTCTGGAAACTCACCGGTGTGTTTGACACTAAGCACGTCTACCATATCCATAGCGCAGAGATACTCCTCACCTACGACCACTTCTTTGTCAGTTCGCACAAAGAAAATTAAGAGCGGCAGAAAATCTTTGCCGTCAGCAATGAATTGCATATCTTCGAGTTCCAGTCCAGGATAGGGTGTTTTCGGACGATTGTTCTTGCCTTTACCTTTCTCTGGATCGTAAGCATAGGAAATCATTTTTAGTTGAGGATGTACTTGTAATGTCGTTTTTGCTGTGAACTCTTTCCCCTTTTCATCTTTCACAACAACATTAACCTTTACCCGGCCGTCATCATCGGTGAGGTCTTCACCAAAATACGTCTCAAGGTCAATTCCATCGCGCATCTTCAGCTTAAAATTATAGGTCAATCCATCATCAGAGGAATAACCCTCTTTTACCTCGAGAATGTCTGGCTCAAAGGTGAGTGGGGGATCCATAAATCCATAATAAAAACCGACCTTGATTGGGGTATTTTGCACCGGTTCACGGAAACAGGCTACCAGCTCTGGGGGTTGCCATAGTTTTTCCTTCTCATTGAAGGTGATGTTAGGAGAGTCCACTGGTAAAATTGTAAAATCCATCTTGAATTTCAACTGCACTTCTGCCTTTGCTTTCCCGTGCGGGAAAATCCCATTCACATCCAATATTACAGAAGAAGCGGATGGTATTTTCAGAAGGGTGATGATGGCAGTCAACTGTCCGGTAGAAGTTGTTGTCTGAATGTTGAAATATTCTGCCATATCCGGCGGCAAGCTGAGGGAGATAAGCGCATCGTTTTCGAGCTGGTAACCCTCCTGGTTTACCCTATATCCATTAACATTTAAAGTGACCGGCTGATTAACTTCCAGGTCGAATTGTTTATGAGACGGATTCAATACATAAACTGTCTCTTCTGTGGGTTGCTCTTCCTTGCCGGATGCGGCTGCTTGCGCTGCTTTGTTCGCCAATTCTGCAGCAATCGCACTCATTGTTCCAGCGACCGCGATACCCACCACAACAATCGTCCGCCACAATGAAAGGCTTGAAATTCGTTTTTGTGGTGTCTCTGTTGATTCAATTTCCGATGCTTGTTCCTGGTCTTGCGTTTGCCCTATGAAGGGTATTTCTTCCTCCACCACCTCAAAATCGACGTTAAGTATCAAATCTTTACTGCCACCACCATAAGGATTTATCCATGCGTTGCCAACATATCCGACAATCTCAACTGTCTGTACATCGTCTGGAACAATGAAGCTTGTTGAAACTGAGCCATTCTCTCCCGGCGCAAGAGTGAGAGTTTTACGGTTTTCCATGCCATTTCCAGCATCAAACCAGACGTCCATTTGAGCCTCTAAATCTTGATTTACCGGATTAAACTCACTCATTGTGGTACCGTTGCCGCTAATGGATATACTAAGCGTTTCACCGGGGTGTACGGTTCCCGTAATAAAAAACTTGGATTCCCAGCCATCGTTTGTTGCCTCGGTTATGTTGCCCCCAGAAACTGAAAACTCCATCCGAATGCCATAATCAGGCATTTCAATGATGCCTGTTCCCGGTCCATCATCTACTGCATACACGGACGAATACGGATTAAGAATTATTTCTGCCATAACCAAGAGCATAATTGCTACAGAAATGTAAATGTATTTTTTCATTTTTCCAATATTCCTTATTACAATCACCTTTGAATGCCGCTCTGCTTATTTGAGAAGCTCGCATTTACATCTAATTACAAATTATGAAATATTTTTTATCCTCGGTGTACGCAAAACAATATAACCGAACAATGTGCTGATCAATGCAGTGAAATGCATGGCTGTATAGCCGGATGTGAAAATCGCAGAACATCCAAATCCAGTCAGCAGGGGTACTGCAAATGCAATTCCCAGGCGAATCGCATAGGGAAATGATTTTTGAAATTTTTGCAGCGGTATGAGTAACTTGTCCAGCGGTTTGCGAAGCAACCACAGCACCAGTGGCACACCAGTAAGAATCACTGGTGTGAGAATGTCAACTCCTCTTCCACCACTCAAGATCAATCGGGCAAGGGTAAAAAGGAACCACAAGCCACCCACTACTGCACCCGGTAGAATTGCCAGAATAGGCGTTGAGGTAATTTTGCGCCAGCCTTTTGATGAAGTATTCTTTTTTAGTGCATTTACCTGGTTGCTGCCAGCAGTGATGGGTGCCGTTTGAACAAAAGGCTGTGATGGATTTGTACTAGGCGAATTAAATTTTGGGGCCTGTCCTGGAATCCATTGTTTCCCGTCATACCACACAAAACCACCTTCAGGGGTACAGGACCACCAGCGTTTTTCTTCGTCGATAGCCCTTAAACGAACAAGGGCAGCCGAATAAGAAGCTTTATCTATCTTCCTGGTGTTGAAATCACTGGTCAACTGCTGGTAAGCCTGCATCATCTGGTTTAATGTCATTGGTTGTTGTTCCATAGGCTTCTCATTCCTTGTAACTTGCTGATCATGTAAAATACCATTTTCTATCCCCTATTGTTGCTTTTTTTTATTTATATGTCACTTTCGCTTTTTTGCAGCGGCTGATTATGGCTTTACTGATAAATGCAAAATCAACGGTATCTGCATAAATTTGATTTTTGGTTAAATTTTCATTTAAATAGATAACATGTCGTTTCTCATTTACTGTGATGGATTTGACTTTTTCAAATCTGCTCAATGTACTTTGTTTTGAGCCAGCCAACAATCCCGCCCCTGCCGTTTGAGCATTCCCTGACATCATTCCCGCTAAGGAGACAATCATGGCGAGAATCAGGTTTTTTTTGAATTGTTTTTGCATCTGTATGTGCTTGACACTCTTATCGTCCATCTCGAACATTACACAGTATTTTCCACCGTTCATGATGGCAACCAGAGGATACGCCAACAGCATAAGGACTGTGACAATACCAGCGACGATAGCAATGACCTTAAAAAATGCAAGGAACGCAGAACCAATACCATCTCCCAGGTTCAGGAAAAAGACCAAAAGAGCTGGTACTAACGCCGCCAAGAGCAGTACCTTCCAGATCGTGATTATCAGGGTTGGGTTTTTCCACATATTCATTTCATAAACCCATCGCATGACACCATCCGCGCCCATAACCACGCCCGGGCTTATCTGCTGCTTGGGTTGTTCGACAACAACATCCTTTTTTGGAAGCTCTATGCCAAGGGCTGCACCACACATTTCACAAAATTGGCTGTCTTGAGGAGATACCTGTCCGCATTTTTTACAAATCATCGCATAAAACCTTTCATGTTACCTGGTTTCTATAATATTCTTCAAAAGAAGTTTGTTTCAAATTGTGGAGTAATTGCAAAAAGAAGAGAGGATTATTTAACCAAGCTCAGAATTTGTTCCCCAGGTATTTCCACTACCAATGTTCCTGTACTGAATTGGGGAGCACTTGCAGAAAAAAGTCGATTGATTTCAAAAAAGTAAATAGTCTGACCATCCTGGCTCCACAGTGGCATGCCGGTAAAAAGGGGAGACAATTCAATTGGGTTGCTATTTTTTTCTGTGATCCAAAGGCCAGTATTCATACTAGAAGCCCATGCCCAATACTCCCCGGTTGGTGAGGGGTACGGCGTCAATCCTTTGACTTCAGGCAGAATCTCCAGGTTGATGTACCCATACGGGCCATTGTAGTAAATATATGGAAGGCCGTCATCCCCATACACCGTAAAAAGATTGCCCTGGGGAATGAAACGGATACCATAAGCGATTATTTGTTCAAATTTTTTGCGACCAATTTCACCCATGATCGGGCCGTCAGCACCAAGAACCGGAACGCTTTCACCAAAGATCATCAAGCCAGGATCCAAAGGTTCGCTATTACCGCAATTATCGTAAGTATATGCGACCGAAAACATTCCAAATTGGTTTTCGGGGTCATAGGCAACTGCGGTAAAACCTTCTTCAACAATCACCTGCTGTTCAAAACTGGTTGCATCCACAATCCGCAGATTATAGGCTCCACCACATAAGCGTCCCCAACTATTGATCAAAAAATGGCTGTTGTCCGTCCATGCCAGGAAATCTTCTCCATTACTTTCCAATGTTTCCAGAAGTTGTGCTTGATTACTTTGGAATTCGTAAACCCACAAAGCTTCCATCGTAGCGCCTGCACCAGTGCCAAAGGTGAAAATACTCAAATATTGGAGAAATTGCCCGTCTGGAGACCAATGTAAATCAGAGGCATGTCCGGCTTCTTGCGACAGGCGAGTAACCGAACTGTCAGATCGACTAAAAATATAAACATCAGCGCTGTCGCCATCACGGGCAGCTATAAAGGCTAAATGGGTGCCATCGGGAGACCAGGCCAAACTGCCAATCGATTGCATAGCTCCAAACGCTTCAAAAGATGGATCGCCATGTGTGCCCTCCATGCCTGGCTGGATGATTGGACCGGTCAACTCCAATTGCAAAAGGGTTGTCTGGTTTACCAGATCCAGCACGACCAACATCGGATTCACAGGTGATCCGCCAAATCCGGTAAAAAAAGCGAAAAACTTTTTATCCGGAGACATACCATCATTAAGATCCCAGGGGACATCCAACTGATCATAACTGATTTGTGTTGCTGCACGTGATTGCGCATTCACCATCCAGATTCCTGAGCTGGTAACTGCAAGCATGTGGTCTTCTGGAAGATAACCTGGCTCTTGCATTGTCTCATCTGCTTGAGTGGGTTGTGCTGCTTCCTCCGGGAGCGGAGAATCGATTTCCAATTCTGGCAATGCCTCGCTTGTATCTGAAAAGTCTTCCAAACCATCGGGAAGCACATCCTGCCAGGACTGTCCCTGATTGCGCAGGTAAATCAAACCACCGCCAATAACGGCAGCACAACAGCAACCTAGAGCGATCAGGGCGATCACAATGATCCAAATCCAGGATTTTGCTGGCTTTTTTGCTTGCGGTTGTTTCATTGATATTTCTTCTCTACGCATGCCCCCGCCGCCCATTGGCACCCCAGGGCCACCCTGCTGATGAACTGGTTGATGAACAGTTTCCATTTTTGGAAGTTCTATGCTAACAGGTGCACCACAGTTTTCACAAAAACGATTTCCTTCAGGAAGCTTCTGACCACAATTTGCACAATTCATATCATAATCCCTTTTGTTTTACCTGATTTCTTATCACACCGCCTATTTTTCCCTGTGAGTGATAAGATAATTTTATAATTTTGATAAGCGTTATCGGGAAAAAATTTCTATAGGATTCCATTCCTCTTAGGCAGGGAATTGCTAAAAATGCGATTTCTTTATTATTTTACAAAGAGTCTGACTGGCAAATGATATTCAAATTATAATTACTGTTCGAGAGGATCGATTTTTTGCTGTAGTTTTTTTCCAGGCAATCGGAATAGTATTCAAGTATAGCATGTTTAAAAAAGATAGAAGAAAAATTTCACAAAAGAAATTTTGTATCTCCTCAATAAAACTGGCTTGGTGGGTGTTATTGGCAGGTATCACCACCGATAACACCTTGACTGCTAATTATAGAAAGGATTCGAATTTGTTCAATCGATCCTGCAAAGATTAAAAATGAATGAACCAAAGCAATCTAAACACATTGGTAGTTTAAGAGAAGTCATTTTACTCATCCGCTATCGGGTCAATTCAACCTGGTTGATCCTGGGTGGCGGTATCATTGGTATGGCTTCTGCTTTGTTGTAAAGTAAATTGCTTTTCTAATGGTTTGACCGAAAGATTGATACAATTAACCATCAACAAATGATTTCCTGTGAGAAACGAAATGAAAAAACCTGTTAGCTACAACCCCCATTCGAGAGATTTATTAGTACATGGTATTGCTTCTGCCAAGGTTGGCGAAAAGCAATTGGCTTATAAATACCTGGAACGCTATTTGTATCAGGACCCACCAGTAAAAGAACAAATCGATGCCATGTATTATTTGAGTCTTGTCTCTCCTACCGAAGCAGAACAACGCGACTGGATTGAAAAAATTCTGGCTATGGATCCAACCGAAGGAAGAGCGCGTCGTCAATTGGCGATTCTGAACGGGGAACTACAGACGGAAAAAATAGTGGATCCAGATCGCTTACCCGAGCAAGTAGCCCAGCAAATTCCAGTCAATGATCTGGAGCGTTTTATCTGCCCGCAATGCGGTGGCCGCATGACTTTTGCTGCGGATGGACAATCGTTGGTGTGTGAAAATTGTGAGGCCAAATCTCTGCGGGGAAAATCTGGCAACCGGATTGAGGAAACCAATTTTTTCATCTCACTCGCGACCGGTCAGGGACATTCTAAAGCTGTCAATACGCAGATCTCGCTGTGCGCAGGTTGTGGAGCTGAATTCATCATTCCTGCCCAACAACTCAGCTGGCAATGTCCATTTTGCGAATCCAATTACGAAGTGGTGCAAAAAGAGGAACGAGAAATCCTATTGCCAGGGGCTTTGATTCCTTTCAGTCTGACAGAAAGCCAGGCCTATGAAACCCTGATCACGTGGTGGAAAGGAAATCAGGATGCCAATGCAGGAAAATTCGAAGCCATGCAGGGCATCTATTTACCGATCTGGACGTTTGATATAGGTGGATTCATTGATTGGCAATTGGAAATCAAGGAGAACCGGCAATGGTATCCGCAAAGCAGTACCAAAGCGATCTTTTATGACGACATTCGTGTACCTGCCACGCGCAAATGTCCGCGGCTGATGAAAGATTTGATGAACAGTTATGACTTTGAGGCGATGGTGGCATTTGATTACAAGTATCTGGTCAACTGGATCGCAGAGACTTATGATGTGCCAGCCGGGGATGCAGCCATCAGTGCGCGCAAGTTGGCATTGGAAGCAGAACGCCAATATTTAAAGGATGTCAATTTTCAACCGATCCGCAATTTAGCGTTAAATACCAGTCGTGTAACGGTGGAACAATACAAACTGGTGCTGGTTCCGGTCTGGAGCGTCATGCTGGTGTTAGGTGCAGAGCGCTTTCCGGTCATGATCAATGGACAGAATGGCAAGCTCTTCAGCACAAATCAGGATGAGAACAAGAATAACTTTCTTTCCAGGATGTTGCGTTGGATCGATTGAGGATAGCGCATCCATGACGCAATCTCCACATGAAATTTTATCCGGGATCAAGGCTTTTGTGCTGGACATGGATGGCACCGTTTTCCTGAGTGACAGGTTGTTGCCCGGCGCGATAGAGATGGTTGATTACTTAAAGCTTTTAAAAATACCTTTTTTATTTCTCACCAATAACTCTTCCAAACATCGTGGCAACTATGCGGAGAAACTCAACCGGCTGGGATTGGATGTTGATGAAAGCCTGATTTTTACCTCCGGAGAAGCTACCGCGCACTTCTTGCGGGAGCATTTTCCACACATACAACGAATTGATCTGTATGGGACGCCGGCATTGGAAGAAGAATTCAGGGGTCATGGTTTCACCCTGACCACAGAGTACCCCCAGGCGTTGGTACTGGGATTTGACACTACCCTGACCTATGAGAAATTATGGCGACTGTGTGATGGCGTGCGCACCGGGTTGCCATATTTTGCCACTCACCCGGACATCAATTGTCCGCTGGAAAATGGCGTTATGCCGGATATTGGTGCCATGATTGCCTTTGTAGCGGCTTCCACCGGTCGCAATCCGGACTACATCATTGGAAAACCCAATCCACCGGTGGTCAGTGCATTA
>JAHYJK010000075.1 GCA_019429225.1 Anaerolineaceae bacterium | reverse complement strand
AGGATTATTTGTTGGGAGAACAAAGATCTGGCAATGTCCAATTTTTGATTCTTTCGGACAAGAATCTTGGTAAAGGTGGAGCCTGGAATATAATATTTGATGCTGCACCAGGGGAGATCGTTGCGTATGCAGACAGTGATGTCTATTTCCATGAAGATTGGTTATCCAAGAGTGTACATATTTTAGAGACATTTCCAAATGTAGGCATGGTCACATCCAGACCATTTATTACCAAAAAAGAATATATCACCAGTACGATCCAATGGGCACAGGATACAGGAGAAGTAAAAATTGAAAGCGGAAAATTTGTACCCTGGGAGGTTTTTGCTGAATTCAATTTAAGTCTGGGTCAAAATATTGATGATATTCAAAAGGATTACGATCAAAATGATATCGAAAAAATTGATTATAAAAACCAGATTGTTTTTGCTGGAGCATCTCACTGGCAGTTCTTAACGAAGAAAGGAATTATCAAACAATTTCTTCCATTTGAAATGGATCGTCCAATGGGTCAGGTACGACAACTTGATCAACGCATGAACGAAGCAGGTTATTTACGTCTGATGACTTCTGAGCCATTGGCAGACAACATGAGCAACAGCCTGGAAAAATTGGGTGTTAGTGTCGCCGAGGGAAAAGAAAATGAGAAGAGATCCTTAAGGATGATCGATCTGCCTTTTATTAAACGATTCTTATTATTTATTCATCATCGAATTTTCATTGCTTACTATGATCGGTGAGCAATTCGGGAGAGAGATCATGGGTTCAAAAACAATATTCATTTTAGCTGACCATGGACTGGCAATCGTCTATTTTTTACAAACGGTTGTCGTAAAAACCTTACTAGAAAAAGGCGTGGACATCGTCTTTTTAACTGATGACGCATTATTAAACCAAATAGAAAAAAAATTTGGGCAACCTGGCATAAAGTTTGAGGGGCTGCGGATAAATCAAGCCAGAAAATATAGTGATCAGAAAGAGCCGATTTTCCAATATTGGCTTCACCACTTAAGACGTTTTGGCGCATCTAAAAAAATTAATACAGCAGCTTTGGATAGCCAGATACCTCAAGTGGAGTATGAAGCAAAAGGAAAAAGACGCTTATTATTACCACTCATCAGGTTTATTCTTTTTTTGATGCGTCATTTCATGTTCGTCAGAAAATTGGTGTATCAACAACAGATGAAATATACCCCTGACATCTATTCAGACTTATTTTCTAAATACAAACCAGATTTGGTCGTTGCCAGTTCTCCAGGATGGCGGTATGACCGTTATTTATTACGTGAAGCAGCGAAACATAACATTCCAACAGCAGCTGTTGTAGTGGGTTGGGATAATCCCAGTAGTTATAGCATTTCCGGGGCTCCGATTGATTGGATCAATTGTTGGTCAGAAATTCAAAAACAAGAATTGGTAGATGGCTCAGATTGGGATCCAGGTCAGATTTACGTTGGAGGAATACCAACTTACGATGGATATTATAAAAAAATATGGCTGATGCAAAAAGATGAGTACTATAAATTACATCAACTAGATCCAAATCGAAAATTGATTTCCTTTGCCTGTAGTTTTGTCACATTTGCTCCCAACATTGAAAATATCAAAACATTGGTGGATCTTATTGAAAATGACCAATTGGATCAACCAGCACAGTTACTCATACGATTGCATCCAAACCATTTTCTGGATGATCTGCATTTCAAAGGTGAACAAGAAGCAATCAGAAAATTAGCATCAGACAATCAACACATCCATATGGTAGAACCTGTTCCGTTAGGTGGAGAACTGGGGTATTATTCAGGAGAGGACATGCCTGAAAAAACTTCAATGATGGCATATTCAGATGTTTTTACGACCGTTTATTCCACCATGGTGGTAGAAGCAGCCATTCATAACAGACCAATCGTCAGTATT
Organism: Anaerolineaceae bacterium; assembly: GCA_019429225.1. Classification (GTDB taxonomy): domain Bacteria; phylum Chloroflexota; class Anaerolineae; order Anaerolineales; family Anaerolineaceae; genus UBA6170. The sequence continues at coordinate 14,320 of JAHYJK010000075.1, read as the reverse complement.
TGCATAGATGTTCCTGGAGGGTGGAATGATTCAAATAAATATTCACTTTCCTTGAAAGAAATTGGTGAATGGCCAACGCATAAAAGATTCAGAGATGCGCAAGCCGGGCAGGTAGCTTTCGACAAAGAGTCAGTCAAGAAAGCTTTGAACCAGGCTCTGAATCAAGAGTTATATCAAGAAGAAAATCGAAAGAGTTTCGTTGAAAGTGAAATTACATTTACAAATGCCAGTTCTGGAATTCAGGTTGCGAATTTCCTGTATTCAAAAATTGGCCAACATTTTATAAGGAGAAAATAACTATGCGTTTTCTAATCACTGGTTTTGGATCAATTGGCCGTAGACATTTTCGCAATTTAATAACTCTTGGATACAAAGATATTATTTTATTACGATCTAACAAAAGCACATTGGATACATCTGAACTTAAGGAATTTGTAGTTGAAACAAGCTTGGATGCTGCTCTGGAACACAAACCAGATGCCGTTATCATTTCCAATCCCACAGCTTTGCATCTGGACGTAGCAATTCCAGCAGCATTACTGGGATGCCATTTGTTTTTTGAAAAACCAATTTCTGACTCGATGGATCGCATTCCTGAATTACAAGATGCACTGAAAATTGGTGGTGGCAAAGTCATGACGGGATTTCAATACCGCTTTCATCCAGGATTGAATCAGGTAAAAACCTGGATTGAGGATGGATTGATTGGAAATGTAATTTCCGCAAGGGCACATTGGGGTGAATACCAACCTGGTTGGCATCCCTGGGAAGATCATCGTAAAAGCTATAGCGCCAGAAAGGATCTGGGTGGGGGAGTTATCCTCACGCTCTGTCATCCGATTGACTATTTACGCTGGATGTTTGGTGAAATTCATTCAGTGTGGAGTGCCTATAATTCTATCGACCATTTACAAATTGATTCAGAAGGAATTGCGGACATATCCTTATTATTCGAAAATGTTATTGGCCATGTTCATCTTGATTACATTCAGCGACCTGGAAAACATGTAGTAGAAATCATTGGTGATTCGGGTACAATAACCTGGGACAACAAAGATGGAGTAGCCAGATGTTATTCAGCAGAATATGATGTCTGGCATGAGTTTACTCCATCTTCCGATTTTGAAAGAAACACTTTATTCATTGATGAAATGAAAAATTTTATTGAATTTATCAAAGGCAACGAAACCCCAATGTGTACTCTTGAAGATGGAATTAAAATACAAGAAATCGTTTTAGCTATTTACCAAAGTCAGATTGAAAAAAGAAGAATCGATCTGGAATGATCAATTGTTGTTAGAATTTGTTCCAAAAAATTTTAATAATAACTAGAGGTTTCGATTATGAGTAATATTTTTGAAAAATTTGACATGAAGAACAAGGCAGTAATCGTCACAGGAGGCGCTGGTCTCTTAGGGCAACAATTCTCAAAGACTCTCGCTGAAGCCGGTGCAGGCGTGGTGGTTGCTGATTTATTGATCGAAAAAGCTGAAGACATTGCCATTGATTTAAGAAAGTCCGGATATCAGGCGATCGCTGTTCAGGTAGACATAACAGACAAAAATTCTGTTGAGAATTTAGTAGCAAAAACCATCAAGGAATATGGAATATTGAGTGGACTCATTAACAGCGCTGCCATGGATCCTAAATTTGATAATGAACATACTGGTCAACATAATAATAGTTTTGAAGATTATCCAGTCGAAATGTTCAGATCGGCACTGGATGTGAACCTGACAGGAATGTTTTTATGTTGTCAGGCTGCTGTAAAAGAAATGCTGAAGCACAATAAAGGCTCAATCGTCAATATTTGTTCTACTTACGGTCTGGTTGGACCTGATCAACGACTTTATGAACGCGAAGGACAACCCAGACAATATAAACCCGTTTTTTACACGGTGTCCAAAGCCGGCGTGTTAGGGTTGACTAAATATCTGGCAACATATTATATGGGAACTCAAATTAGAGTAAACGCACTAACCCCGGGTGGCGTATACAACCAGCATGATGAAACCTTTACAGAACGCTACTCAGCCCGAACAGTTTTAGGAAGGATGGCGGATCAGGATGAGATGAATGGTGCTTGCTTATTCCTGGCATCGGATGCATCCTCTTATATGACTGGATCAAATTTGGTGGTGGATGGTGGATGGACAGCATGGTAAAAGAAAAACCTGAAATTCTTGCGGTTATCCCAGCCAGGGGAGGATCCAAGGGAATACCCCGTAAGAATATCAAAAATTTTGCCGGGTATCCATTGATTGCGTATAGCATTCAAGCAGCATTGAACTCCAAATACGTTACCCGCACCATCGTTTCGACTGATGACGAGGAAATCGCTGGTGTAGCCAGAACTTATGGGGCAGAAGTTCCATTTTTGCGACCGGCTGAATTTGCTCAGGATACTACACTGGATTTTCCGGTTTTTGAAAATCTCCTTAAAACTCTTCAAGAGACTGAGAATTATTTTCCTGATCTGGTTATTCAATTACGGCCAACTTCTCCCATTCGACCGGTAAATCTTGTCGATGAAGCAATAGAGATCATTTTAAGTGATTCCACGATAGATTCTGTTCGTGGAGTGGTTCCTTCCGGACAAAATCCCTACAAAATGTGGAGAATTGACCCTATCAGTAAGTGGATGACAGGATTATTAAGCGTCGAAGGAATTAATGAACCATATAATTCAGCGCGGCAAGCATTACCGGATACATATTGGCAAACAGGCCATATTGATGTGATTCGAACGCATGTTATCCTTGAAAAAAGATCGATGTCAGGAAACAAAATAAAACCCATCCACATCAATCCGGATTTTACAGTGGATATTGACAAACCATCTGATTGGCAAAGAGCTGAATGGCTGGTATGGTATGGTGGTTTGGAGATGGTTGTCCCGGGGAATAAAAGAAGATCAATCCCAGAAATCGTTGAACTGGTTGTTTTTGATTTTGATGGTGTAATGACGGATGATCGCGTCTATGTCAATCAGGACGGCGTGGAAATGGTAGCAGCCAACCGTCGGGATGGAATGGGTATAAATCAGTTACAAAAAGCTGGGTTTAAGATGATTGTCCTATCTTCTGAAAAAAATCCAGTCGTAGAAGCTCGCTGCAGAAAATTAAATTTGCCGGTCATTCAAGGTGTTGATGAAAAATCAAGCGTATTAAAAAAATATCTATTCGATCATAATATCAATCCCGAATATGTTATTTACATTGGCAATGACATTAATGACTTGCCATGTTTCCCTGAAGTAGGTTGTGCCTTCGCAGTTGCCGATGCGCATCCAGTCGCCTTAAGACAGGCTGATATTGTCTTGAGACACAATGGCGGGCAAGGGGCTGTACGCGAGGTTTGTGACCTGTTGTTACAATCCAGACGATAATGAGCAAAGGAGTAAAAATGACAAAAGCGATACAAATCCATAATAAAATGGTTGGCGATGATTATCCTGTTTATATTATTGGAGAAATCGGGATCAATCATAATGGGGATTTAGAAATTGCCAAAAAATTAATTAAAGAAGCATATCTGGCAGGATTAGATGCTGTCAAATTCCAAAAACGTACCCCTGAAATCTGCGTACCAAAAGAACAACAATCCCAAATGCGTGATACCCCCTGGGGTTATATCAGCTATCTGGATTATCGTTATAAGGTTGAATTTGGTGAACAGGAGTATCGTGAAATCGATAAATTGTGTAAAGAATTAGGAATCACCTGGTTTGTTTCCGTTTGGGACGAGCCTTCGGTTGATTTTATGGAGCAATTTTCTCCAGCCTGTTATAAGGTGCCTTCCGCTTCCATGACAGATTTACCATTATTAAAAAAAATTAGAGCCTCTGATCGACCGATCATTTTATCAACAGGTATGTCCACAATGGATCAGATTCGAACGGCGATTAAGGAAATCGGAATTGAAAATCTGGTCATTACCCACACAACTAGCGCATACCCATGTCCACCGCATGAGTTGAATTTAAGGATGATTGAAACTTTGCAAGATGAATTCGATTGCCCAATTGGATACTCAGGGCACGAGGTTGGTTTGGTGCCTTCAGCCGTGGCTGTCGCATTAGGAGCTTGTCTGGTGGAACGCCACATCACTTTGGATAGAGCTATGTGGGGGTCCGATCAAGCAGCTTCCGTAGAGCCACAAGGAATGGAAAAACTGGTCAAGTATATTCGAGTAACCGAGCAGTCCCTGGGGGATGGAGTCAAAAAAGTATACGATAGTGAAAAATCATCCTTACAGAAACTGCGCAGGGTTACATCCTTCTAATGATTCAAAAGTTAAAGCAGATCAAAGCAGGTGTTCGACAACGATGGATTCATAATGCTAATGATCACCGTTTGGCCAAACTAGCAAATGAAATCAAAAATCAATCAACATTGAGCAACCAGCAACCTGTGGTATTTATGGGTGTGTCAACTCGCTTGCAAGGGATGAGTTTGAATGCTGGGTTTGCTTTGATCACGAAATGGAGCCTTCAATTACAGGGAGTTCCCGTAATTCAGTTTGTTTGTAATGCCGGGATGGATCAATGCATGTTGGGGAGCATTCTGAACCAACCATTAGATAACCCTCCCTGTGCAATTTGCATCAGACAATCAAAGCGCATGTATAAACATTCGGATGTTGCCTGGTTCAGGAACCAATCTTCATCAGAAATTGAAAAACAAATTTCTGATTTATCGATCCAACAATTATCAGATTTCAAATTTGATGAAATCCCATTCGGTGAGTTGGTATTACCTGGTATTCGCTGGGTTTTAAGGTGTTATCATTTGCCAGAAAACGAAGAAACAAAAACATTGTTCAGAAATTATATTCTAGCTGCAGCAAGTATTGCTTCTCAATTTTCCAAGGTAGTAGTGAAGGAAAAACCACAAAAGGTAGTTGTATTTAATGGCATGTCTTTTCCTGAAGCGACAGTTCGATGGATAGCTCAAAAAAATCATATTCCGGTTGTCACACATGAAGTTGGTTTGCAACCATTCAGTGCTTACTTCACATATGACCAGGCAACAGCCTATCCGATTAAAATAGCAAAGAATTTTTCACTCGATGAAAATCAGAATAAAATCCTGGATCAATATCTTGAACAAAGATTTCAAGGTAACTTTACAATGGCTGGTGTACGTTTCTGGCCAACCATGCGGACATTAAGTGATTCATTTATTAAATTATCTACAAAGTTTAAACAAATTGTTCCAATCTTTACCAATGTGATTTTTGATACAAGCCAATCACATGCCAATGTGATATTTGAGCATATGTTTGATTGGCTGGATCAGGTTTTGACCATTATCCAAAAGAATCCAGATACATTATTTGTCATTCGTGCACATCCCGATGAAGCCAGACCTGGAAAAGCCAGCCGTGAATCGGTTGCTGAGTGGGCAAAACTTAACCGGGTGGATGCACTGGAAAACGTTGTTTTTGTTGATGCAACTGAATATTTTAGTTCTTATGAGTTAATTCAAAGATCAAAATTTGTGATGATTTATAACTCAACGATAGGATTGGAAGCAACATTGTTAGGTGTTCCTGTTTTATGCGCAGGCAAATCACGCTTTACTCAGATAGAAACGGTATATTTTCCAAAGACACGTATTGAATTTATCCGGACTTTTGAAGAATTCTTGGAAGCCCCGGAAGTGAAATTACCTGAAAAATTTATTGAAAATACAAGAAAATTTATGTATACCCAGTTGTATCGAGTATCACTACCATTTGATCAATTTTTGGAGGAGGATCGTGTTTGGAGAGGGTATGTCCAATTGAAAGATTTTAATTGGAAAGATCTTCTACCTAAAAATTCCGAACCACTACGTATAATTTCTGAAGGGATTTTGAAAGAAACAGCTTTCGAATTGGAAAGATGAAACCCACCTGTTCTATCGTCATACGCGCCTTTAACGAAGAAAGACATATTGCCAGATTATTGGATGGAATTCACCATCAAAATATTCTGGATGTTCAAGTCATTCTGGTTGATTCTGGTTCATCCGACCGCACCGTTGAGATTGCTACAGAATATGGCGTTCAAATTGTGAAAATACAACCTCAGGATTTTACATTTGGAAGGTCGCTTAATCTGGGAATCTCACATGCAGATGCAGATTTTGTTGTTATTGCCAGTGCACATGTTTTCCCGGTTTATCCGGATTGGTTGGAACGACTTCTAGAACCATTTGCAGATGAAAAAGTAGCGATCAGTTATGGTAAACAGCGCGGCATGGAAACTACACAATTTTCAGAGCATAGAATTTTTGAGCATTGGTTTCCTGACATTTCAACCCAAAATCAGAATCACCCATTTTGTAATAATGCCAACGCAGCCATTCGAAAAAAAACCTGGGAACAAAATGCTTATAATGAAACATTGCCAGGATTGGAGGATTTAGCCTGGGCACGTTGGGCTCATGAACAGGGGTATCGCATTGCATATGTAGCGGAAGCAGAAATAATTCATATCCATAACGAATCCTGGCGGGGGATTTCCAATCGATATCGTCGTGAAGGGATGGCTTTTAAAATGATTTATCCGCAGGAACAATTTGGCATTTTTGATCTATTATCAGCTTTCTTTTCGAATGTGAAAAATGATCTGAAAATTGCCAGAAGGGATAAAATAATTAGTAAGGTCTGGAAGAGTGTGTTGGGCTTCCGCTGGAACCAGTTTTATGGCACCTACATGGGATATCATCAATCAGGTCCCTTGACATGGCAATTAAAACAAACTTTTTACTACCCCAGAAACGGTCATCAGAATAAACAAATGGAACGTGAAATCAAACCGATTCATTATCAGGAATTAACTGGAAAGGATGAGAAATGAATAAAAAAATGAAAATTGCGGCGTTAGTTCCAATGCGTCATCATTCAGTAAGAGTTCCTGAAAAGAATTTTCGATTGATTGCCGGAAAACCTTTGTACCATTATATTATATCCAGTTTACTGGCTGTGCCCGAAATCGATCAAATTGTTGTGGACACGGACAGTGAAAAGATTATTGAGGGAATAAAAATTTATTTTCCATCCATAAAGATCATTCACAGACCAGAGCAATTACGCGCAGATACAATCCCTATGAATGAAATTCTTTTACATGATACCGATAAAATTGACGCCGATTTATATTTACAGACTCATAGTACCAACCCCCTTTTACGATCTGAGACAATCTCTAAGGCTATTAATCAATTATGTGAAAATATGCCGGCATATGATTCGCTTTTTTCAGTAACGAAACTGCACACAAGATTTTGGGACCAATTGACCAGACCGATCAATCATAATCCATCCATTCTGTTAAGAACCCAGGATCTTCCACCAATTTATGAGGAGAACTCCTGTGTATATCTGTTTCAACGGAAAACTTTGGTGGAACACCGGAATCGTATTGGTGAAAGACCATTGATGTTTGAAGTAGATCGCTCAGAAGCATTTGACATTGACGAAGAACTCGATTTTCTATTAGCCGATTTAATGATTTCGCATCAGTCAAAAAGCGATTTGGTATAATCCATATCGATACCTACCTCCTGGGAGAATTATGAAACCAACAGTTTTACTATCTGCACCATATATGATTCCATTTAAAGAAAGGTTTATTCCTGTTCTCGAAACATATGGAATAAACGTGATTGTTCCTGAAGTGCATGAGAAGTTGTCGGAAGAGGAGATCTTGAAATTTGCAGGGCAATTTGATGGAGCCATATGTGGCGACGATCGCTTTACAAAAAACGTGATTAATGCCTGCCTTCCACGCTTGAAAGTCATTTCCAAATGGGGGACTGGTATTGATTCGATCGATAAATCTTATGCTAATTCTGTGGGTGTAATGGTTGGAAATACACCGAATGCCTTCACCTTGCCGGTTTCTGACAGTGTTATCGGATATATTCTGGCTTTTGCTCGGCGCTTACCCTGGATGGATACAGCGATAAAATCAGGCCAGTGGGATAAAATCCCAGGAAGATCATTGAGTGAATGTACCCTCGGTGTTATTGGGGTTGGCAATGTTGGGAAAGCAGTTGTGCGGCGTGCAAAAGTCTTTGGCATGAAACTTCTGGGCAATGATATCCGTGACATTGAACCCGATTTTATTCTCGAACAGAGATTGTCAATGGTTTCACTTGAAGAATTAATGAGACAATCTGATTTCATCAGTGTTAACTGTGATTTAAACCCAACCAGTATACATCTCATTAGTCAAGAAACACTTAGTTATGTAAAAAAAGACGCTGTGTTAATCAATACGGCAAGAGGACCCATTGTGGATGAAAAAGCATTGGTTGCCAGGCTGCAAGCGGGGCAACTGGCTGGTGCAGCATTGGATGTATTTGAAATTGAACCCTTACCACTCGATTCACCATTACTATCAATGAACAATGTGATGCTGGCACCACACAATTCAAACTCCAGTCCACAAGCCTGGGAAAGAGTCCACTGGAACACCATCAAAAATCTTTTGATTGGATTAGGGATTGAACCAGCAGGATTAGACGATTTAAGAACCAATTAATGGCAGGAAAATATGAATAAAAATCCAAGAGTCATGTTAATTACAGGTGCGGCAGGCGGAATGGGTCGGGCGACCGTCGATTTATTTAATGAAAATGGTTGGATCGTTATAGGTGTGGATCGAAATGAATTTGGTCATTCATTTCCAGGCAATGGATTATTTATTCAGGCTGATATTTCTGATCCAACCCAGCTTGAGGAGATTTATTCATCCGTCAGGAATTTTACGGTCTCCCTGGATGCGGTGATCAATAATGCTGCTCTTCAGGTAGTAAAACCATTACTGGAAACGACAGTGGATGAATGGGATGCAGTCATGGCATCAAATTTAAGGTCAGTATTTTTAGGGGCAAAATTGGCTTATCCTTTATTAAAAAATAAAGGTGGGGGAGCAATCGTAAATGTCTCTTCTGTGCATGCAATTGCAACATCTTCTGGTGTAGGCAGTTATGCAGCCAGTAAAGGTGGCTTGCTTGCATTGACACGATCCATGGCAATAGAGTTTGCGCAGGATAATATCAGGGTGAATGCCATCCTTCCAGGTGCTGTAGATACGCCCATGCTTTCAGCTCACCTGGATCAGATACGCCTGGAAAACCTGGCAAAACGGACAGTCAATGGCCGTATTGGTATGCCATCCGAGATTGCGCATGCGATTTATTTTTTGGCTGATGACGAGCAGTCCTCCTTCATGACTGGGCAGTCCATTGTTGTGGATGGTGGAGCAACTGCTAAGTTGAGTACTGAGTAAAACAATGAAAGAACTAATAAAAAAAATTCTTCCACCACCAGCTTTATCTGTTGTCAGAGATGTGTTGGACGGTTTAAAGCGCAGTCCTGAAATTCCGGACGCATATTTTCATCCCTGGCGTACACAATCACGGAAAAGTTTAAAACAATTTCACAACATCCATCAGGGAAAACGATGTTTCATATTGGGAAATGGTCCCAGTTTGAAACAAACGGATCTGACAAAATTAAAAAATGAATATACATTTGGCATGAATCGAATTTATCTTGCCTTTGATGATATGGGCTTTGAAACCAGTTATTACGTATCCGTCAATGACCTGGTCATTGAACAATGTGCAAATGAAATTCTGGAATTAAATATCCCTCGATTTGTGTCCTGGCGAGCTGGTAAGCGCTGGCTAACGCAGCAGGAAAACTTGTTCTTCCTGTACACAACCTACACTGAACCAAAATTTGCAAAAGATATCCGAAATCGTTTGTGGGAAAGCGCTACCGTTACGTATGTTGCCTTACAAATCGCTTATTTTATGGGATTTAGTGAAGTGGTTTTAATTGGTGTTGACCACAATTTTGAAACAAAAGGAAAAGCAAATACGACGATTATCTCCCAGGGCGATGATCCCAACCATTTTCACCCAGGATATTTTGGAAAAGGCTTTCGCTGGCAGTTACCTGATTTAGAAATGTCAGAAGTGGGGTACAGGATGGCTAAAGAAGCATTTGAAAAAGATGGACGAAAAGTGCTGGATGCAACTATTGGTGGCAAGCTTTCTATTTTCGAAAAAATTGACTACAACAAGCTTTTTTAAATGTCATCCTCCGAGGTATAAAATTTAGTAATCCGAACAATCAATTATGAAAAATAAACCCCTCATTTCCATAATCACCCCTTCATACAATCAGTCTGATTATCTGGAAATGGCGATGCTATCCGTATTGAATCAGGATTATCCCAACCTGGAATATATCGTGGTAGATGGAAATTCTATGGATGGGAGCAAAGAAATCATTAATAAATATGCAGATCGACTGGCCTGGTGGGTATCTGAAAATGATAATGGTCAGGCGAATGCTTTCAACAAGGGATTGAAACACGCAAATGGTAAGTATGTGGGTTGGTTGAATTCGGACGATTTGTATGTTGATGGGGTTATTTCAGAAGCAATTGATTTGTTAGAATCCAACCCCGAGGTTGCTTTTGTATTTGGAGATGTTCAGTCGATCAATGAGCAGGGTGCAATAACCAATATCATGAAATATGGGCATTGGGGTCTGATGGATCTGATGCAATTCAAAATCATTGGACAACCAGCTGTGTTTATGCGGAAAGATTTGTTAGTCTCTTCGGAAGGTTTGGATACTTCTTACCACTTTCTCCTGGATCATCATTTATGGCTGAGATTGGCATCGAAGGCCCCTATTAAATATTCAAATCAAATCTGGGCATCAGCCAGGTTTCATGCAACCGCAAAAAATGTTGCTCATGCTGCCGAATTTGGAAAAGAAGCATACCGTCTGGTTGAATGGATGGAATTAAATCCAGACCTGAATCAAATTTTTATGGCTAACCATAAAAAAATTCTGGCAGGTGCCCATCGCATGAATGCCAGATATTTGTTGGATGGAGGTCAATTTTCACCAGCAGTAAGGTCTTATTGGCAAGGTATGAAATTGGATTTTCTCACCATCCTTCCAGAATGGCATCGCATGTTATATGCAATAATCGCTCCGTTTGGTTTGCACAGACTAAAAGGTTTTTATATGAAGATGAGATATTGGGTGAAAAGACCTGATAAAAAGGCAAAAGGGAAATGAAATCAATTCCCGAAAATTTTGCAATAGAACTAAAGGATGATAAATTATTTAACAAGCATCATTTGCTCTATGTCATTTCAATTGTGGTTATTTTATTAATCGGGTTATTAATTCGTTTTTATGATTTAACAGAGGCACCGCTAGATTTTCATCCGACCAGACAACTTTATTCCGCGATTAAAGCCCGGGGTATGTTTTATCAGGATTTGCAAACCGTTCCTGCCTGGCAAAAAGAATTTGCTGTGGGGTTATGGCAGGAGCAGGGATTAATTGAACCCCCTGTGATGGAAAGATTAACAGCTTTCGCTTACAAAATTATAGGCGAAGAGGTTCTGTGGGTAGCGCGTATCTTCTCGATTTTTTTCTGGACTCTTGGTGGTTTAGCCTTATTAAGCCTAACCAAAAGAATGATCGATAGGAATGCTGCCGTGGTTGCTTTCTTGCTGTTTATGGTAACGCCTTATACAGCAATTGCCAGCCGGGCATTTCAACCAGATCCACTCATGGTCATGCTCATGATCTTTGCCATCTGGGGTATGGTGCGTTGGATCGATGAGGACAATATCAAAAATGCGATTTTCACAGGTCTATTTTCTGGATTGGCGATTTTCATAAAATCTGTTGTGATATTCCCTTTGGCATTTGCATTGATCGCAATCGTGTTTTCACAGAAGATAAAAATTATCGCAGTACTTCGGAGTAAATCTGTTTGGATTATTGGAGTGCTGGCAATTCTGCCATATATCCTTTATATGATTTATGGCTTAATCATCATTGGCGATTTACAGTCACAGTTTAGTTTAAGATTCTTCCCGCAAATGTGGATCGATCCAGTATTTTGGCTGCGTTGGATTGAAATGATTAACCATGTAGTTGGATTTGAATTCTTCCTGGCTGCAATCATTGGTATATTTTTGCTAAGGAAAACCAGTTATAGAATCTTATTATCAGCTTTGTTTATCGGTTATTTTATCTATGGTATAACCTTGCCATATCATATGTCCACCCATGATTACTATCAATTACCATTGGTACCAATCGTTGCCATTGGTGTCTCCGTTATTTTTAGTCAGATCATTGCTGGGATTAAGTTTTCAAAATGGGTCAGTACACTGGTGGTACTAGGTGTTTTGGGGCTTTATATGTTATATAACGCCTGGGATGTTCGGGTGACACTGGCACGGAATAATTACGACAATGAAGTCAAATTCTGGGAAAATATGTCTGGTGTATTTGAACCTGATGATCGTGTCATTGGGATCACCCAGGATTATGGCTATCGATTGAATTATTGGAGCTGGACAGGTATTGAAAACTGGATGTCTACTTCTGATTTTTCAGTGCGTGAATTAGCTGGTCAGGAATTTGATCTTCAATCCTTGTTTAAGGAGCAAACCAAAGGTATGGATTATTTCCTGGTTACACAAATGTCAGAATTGAATAATCAACCGGAAATAAGAGAGATGCTCTTTGAGAATTATCAAATTCGAGAAGAGACAGGTGATTATATTATTTTTGATTTGAACCAAAAGATTGAGAATTAAACTATGCAACCTCTTGTTTCGATTGTCACACCATCCTTCAACCAGGGAAAATATCTTGAAAGAACCATCCTATCAGTTTTGAATCAGGATTATCCGAATATTGAATATATTGTGATGGATGGAAATTCTTCGGATAATAGCCTAGATATTCTTCATAAATATTCTCACAGAATCGCTTACTGGCAATCAGAAAAAGATAATGGGCAAACCGATGCAATCAATCAGGGCTTTCAGAATGCTCACGGTCATATTTATGCCTGGCTTAATTCCGATGACACCTATGAACCGCATGCTATATCGCAGGTTGTGGATTTTTTTTCCAAACATCCTGAAGTGGGGATGATTTATGGCGATTGTCATTTTATTGATGCAGAAGATCGAGTCGTAGGCAAGTTTAATGCGCAACAGACGGATTATCAAAAGTTGAGAACTGGATTTGTGCATATTCCGCAACAGGCAACTTTTTGGCGAGCTGATCTATGGAAACAAGTTGCGCCTTTAGATTCATCTATATATTTTGCCATGGATTATGATCTGTGGTTACGGCTGGCAAAAATCAGCAAAATAGTCTATGTGCCAAAATTATGGGCAAATTTTCGCCTCCATGGTGACACAAAAACAATCTCAGAAGATGATCGTTGCTGGCCTGATATGCTAAAAATTCATTATCGAGATGGGGGCAAGTGGTGGCATTCGATCGTGTTGAAATATTACATCCGAAAACTGGTAGCTCCCTACATCAAATACAAACGTAGCAAAATGATGAAAAAAAGTTCAAAATTTTCCTGAACAATATATACCCACTCGAGTTTTTAAATGCAGGTTGCTATAATTGGACCAAGAGGTAGGTAATTTATGAAATTAAAAGGAATTATGATTTTTAGCATCCTGATTGTTGTTGTATTGGCTTCATGTTCTGGGAGTGAAGTGACTTTTACGCCTTCGGTTTTGGAAATCCCAACTGCCACAAATCCTGTTATGAACACTCCCATTCCTACATTGAAGAATACCGAAGCGATTGAAAATGAACCAACTCAGACTGTGGTAAAAATAGAAGATGGTGCGATTAATACTGTTAAGACTTTTCCCGATCCTTCCCAATATCAATGGCAGGAAATCACATCAGGTCTGACCAAACCCCTTGGTATGACTACTTATTATGATGAAAATTTGTTGATTTATATTCTTGAACAGGATGGTGTCATTCGTATTCTGGAAAATGGTGTTTTGTTGGCAGAACCATTTTTGGATATCAAGAATAAAACCACCACAAGAGGATCTGAACAAGGTTTATTGGGTATTGCTTTGGATCCCAATTATGCAGACAATGGAATTTTCTATTTGAATTATTCAGGTCGCGGTGGCGATACTGTGATAGCCAGGTTTGTAGCCAAAGATGATCGAAAAGTAGCAGATCCAGGCAGTGAGCAGATCATTTTGACTTATGAACAACCTTATTCAAACCACAATGGTGGAAACCTCGTATTTGGTCCAGATGGGTTTCTCTATGTTGGTTTGGGTGATGGTGGTTCTGGTGGTGATCCCGAGATGCGAGCACAGAACCCAGACACTTTATTGGGAAAAATGCTGCGAATCGCTGTCCAGGATCAGGAAATTTATGCAATTCCATCAGACAATCCTTACCAATCTGGCGGTGGTCGAGCTGAGATCTG
>JAHYJK010000074.1 GCA_019429225.1 Anaerolineaceae bacterium | reverse complement strand
GCCTGGCTACGAGCTGTGCTTTTTGTGGCTCGAATAAGGTGGTACAGGCTTCCGCCAACAAGGAGCAATTACGACCTAAATTTTTAGTTCCTTTCAAAATTGACCCGCAGAAATGCCAAAAGATCGCCAGGGAGTGGATGGGCAGCAGTTGGATGGTACCTAAAGAATTGAAGCGTTTCGCTGCCATGGATTCATTCACAGCCATCTACCTGCCGTATTGGACCTTTCATGCCATCACTAATGCCTCCTGGAAGGCAGAAGTGGGGCACCGGGTCAGCGAACGCTATTATGACGGCAGTTCGAAGTCCTGGAAAACGCGCACGAAAATCGTCTGGCGTTGGGAATCTGGCAATGCTGGGCTCGACATTGATGATTTGTTGGTAGCAGGCACCGAACGGGTGAGCACTCGTCATTTGGGAAATGTGGATCATTTTAACCTTTCTGAAATGGTGGCATATGCTCCTGTCTTTCTGGCTGGTTTGCAAGCCAAAGGATACGACAGACCGTTGGAACCAGCCTGGGAAATTGCCCGGGAAGTGATGCGCGAGAAGACAAAAGGTGCCTGTATCCGTCAGGCCAGCACCTCCATGGTGAGAAATTTCAGTATGAAGATGGATTTTTCAGATGAAAGCTGGCGTTACCTTTTACTACCTGTCTATCTTGCTGCTTACCAGTTTGATGCTAAAACATTTCATGCCATTGTCAACGGTCAAACTGGAAAAATATCTGGCCAGAGACCGGTGGATTGGAAGAAGATCTGGCTGGTGATCGCACTGCTATTTTCTCCGGGTCTACTGATGAGCCTGATCGGTTTTATACTTGCTTCGTCTTCAGGAGAAGGGTATCTGCTTGGGTTTACCGGGCTCTTCTTCCTGTTTGTTGCGTTAATAGCTGCTGTGTTTATTTTTGTTAAAGCTGGGAATGAGGGGAAAGAATGAGCGAATTTTCTGCAAACAATGCAACCAAGCCGATTTCATTATCCCATCTCGGTTGGGGAGGAAATGTCGTATGTGTGATTTGTCCTAACTGTGATTGGCGATACCTGTCGGTCCCGGGCAGGATCACGGATGAATGCCCACACTGTCGTGCTGGGGGATTGCAGGAATTTCAAAGCGATGACTTCAGCATGATGACGGATTTCATTAAACCACCTGAAATGTATCTTCCATTCAATGTTCCGCAGGAAAAATTATCCGAAAAATTATCGCAATTTGCAAAAACCATTCCATTTGCACCGGAAGATTTGACAATTCAGAATTTATTTTCTCGTTTACGTATGGTGTACTTGCCCATGTGGCTGGTGGATAGCCAGGTAAAGGCAAACTGGCAAGCAGAGTGTGGTTTTTATTATCAGGCAAAGAGCCATCAGGAAAAATTCAGTGGTGGACGGTGGAACACCCAGGAAGTGATCGAAACCCGTACCCGCTGGGAACCACGTTTGGGCAAATTGATGCGTCAGTTTCACAATATCTCCGCACCAGCACTGGATGAACATCGTCGCTTAATGAGTGCCCTGGGTAATTTTCCGTTTGAGCAAGCAAAAGTAATTTCTCCTTCCGAGCTTTTCGGTAATGCGACGACATTCGCGCCCATGGTTCGCATTCCCTCCCGTGATAAAGATGATGCCTGGCCGGATACGCTTCCGCGTTTTCAAGAAAGAGCACGCGAAGAAACCCTCCAGGCTTGCGCAGCTGATCAAATTCGAGAGTTTAAATGGAAACCAGAGTTTTCCACTCAGAACTGGACTTTGTTCCTGCTACCCATGTGGACAAGTTATTATCTGGATGATGAAAATAAACCACAATCCATACTGGTCAATGGACAGAGTTCTCAAATGAGTGGCACCAGACGGGCGTCCATGAAGAAAGCCAAAAAAGTTTCATTGACAATTTTAATTGTCGCTGTGGTCATCTTAGCGCTGGCAATTGCTGCTGGATTGCTTGGCATGTTGGTGCCGGGATTGATGCTGCTGGCAGGCATAGGCCTGGTGATATCGATTATTGTTGGTCTGGCAGCCATCTATCCAATTGCAACGGTGTGGAATGTCAATCGGGAGAGGTGAATTAGTTAATAGAAGCTCTAATGTGTTTCCGTTACCTTTACAATTGTACGTGGATTCTCTGGATCATTTCCTTTAATTCTGGTAAGGTGATAGGTAAATAGTTGCCCTGCCACAATGGATGGAATGGGTGACAACCACTCTGGCACTTGTTCAGGAATTGCTATGGGAATTTCAGCCAGATGGAGCACTTCTTTTGCGTTGGAAATCACAACCATCTCGGCTTTAAGCTGATCCTTCAGAAGGGTAATTGTTTCCAGCATGGTTGGAAATACTTTGCCACGTGGAACAACTGCCATGACTGGAAAACCGCCAGCGATAATGGCAATGGGACCGTGCATAAAATCCGCCGAAGAGTATGCTTCTGCACTGACATAAGTCAGTTCTTTTAATTTCAATGCCCATTCGAAAGCCGTTGAATAGTTATAACCGCGCCCCAGGACGACACATTGCTGCATGTAACGGTAACGTTTGGCTGCATCCGCGATATAGTCATTCAGTTTTAATACCTGTGCGACCCAGTTGGGAACCTGATCTATTTCCTGCCTGCTTTGCTTATCTTCATTCAATGCCGTGGATAAAAGAGCTAAAAGAATCAATTCCGCTGTGTAGGTCTTGGTGGCGGCGACAGCATGCTCTGGACCAGCCTGTAAATCCAACACAAAATCAGCAGCGTTCGCAAGCGGAGAATCGGGTTGGTTGGTGATAGCGATACTCAGGCAATTTTGTTCTCTACCATTCTGTAAAACACTGACAATATCAGGCGACTGACCTGATTGCGAGATCCCGATTACCATGGCATTATGCAATTCTGGAGGTGTTTGATAGTTTGTGTACAGGGAGGGAACCGCTAAAGCCACGGGTAGGTGGTTGCGATTGCCTAAAAGATAATTGGCGTAACGCCCGGCATTATCAGAAGTACCCCGGGCTGCCAGAAGAACCATCTGAATTTTCTTTTGCTTAATTACCTCAGCTACTTGCTTAATTTGTTGGTATTGATGGGTAATCAGCTCTTCTAAACGTTGGGGTTGCTCGTAAATTTCAGTAAGTAAACTCATCTTTGTCCTTTTCCAGCCTGCACCAGGGATAAAGCCCCAAACAAGCGTTTGTAAACTGGCGGATTGGCATCTGAAAAGAGCGCATAGCCAACATTTTTAGTATCCAACTGTTTCAGAAAGGTCGGTAAACGCTGCTGAAAGCCGGCGAGATCCTTATTCTCCGGCTGCAACCAGGCTGTTTCAGCCACAGCTAATAGACGCGGAAAGATTTGCCAGTCCAGGCGAGCACGATTGGGTACAAATTCTGTCCAGAGTGGCGTCTCAATGCCCAGAATATTGTGGTGATATTCAGGTTCGAGCTGTTTGAAAACCGGTTCATATTGATAGACTTTATCCAATGGGCTATGCGCGTAGCCATGATCCAGATAATAAGCCACAAAATTGGAAAGAATAGCTTTGCGACCTGAGCGAATATGTTGCAGCAACGTTTTTTCGCGACCCACCCAATATTGCACCACAGCTTCGGGATCAAGTCCCTCAGCCAGCATTTCATTCCAGCCGATCAGCGTTCGTCCATATTTATCCAGGAATTGGCTGATGCGGTTGGTCAGGATGGTCTGCAGATCATTGATTCTGGCAACCCCATTTTCTCTGGCAAGCTGCTGGCAATCCGGGCAATTTTTCCAACGGGTTTTTGGGGCTTCATCGCCACCTGTGTGGATAAATTTTCCTGGAAAAAGATCCAGCACTTCTGTGAGTACATTTTGCAGGAATGTGGTCGTTCCTGGTTTTCCCGGGCACAGAATATCGGAATGAATACCCCAACGGGGTGAAACCTGATAGGGTCCCCCCGTGCAACCTAATTCCGGATAAGCAGCCAGGGCAGCCTGAGAATGCCCGGGCATCTCAATCTCCGGCACAATCTGGATATGTCTTTCAGCGGCATAGGCTACGATTTCTTTGATCTCGGTTTGGGTATAGAAACCGGAATGGGGGATAGTATTCAGCTGCTTGCCTAAAAATCCGCTGACCTGGCTGGCATCGCGCGAGGATCCAATTACGATTAACTTCGGATACTGTTTAATCTCAATCCGCCAGCCCTGATCCTCGGTCAGGTGCCAGTGAAAGACATTCATCTTAAAATATGCCATCCAATCCAGCAAATCTTTGACCGTTTGCATGCCCTGAAAATGACGGGCTTCATCCAGCATAAACCCTCTCCACTGAAAACGTGGAGCATCCATGATATGAACAGCTTGGATTTCAATTTGTGTTGAATTGAATTGATATTCCGACATAATTAATTGGCGTAAGGTTTGCAGTGCATAAAAAACACCCGTCTCATTGTGAGCTGTAATGGTGATTTCTTCACCCAGGATAATTAATTGATAAACTTCATTTGCTAGTTCTTGATCAATATTAAACTTGATTTGTGTAAGAGCTTCAGAATCTACCATACTGGCTCGAATTTCCACAGGTAAACCAGCCAAAAATAGCGCTACTTCATTACCAAACTCTCCTGGAAAAATCTTCAGTGATCGATTCCAAACAAAAAAACCACTTAATCGCTCAACCGATTGAGGATAGGGGATCAATGATAAGGGAGTTATCAGTTTCTCCAAAGCAACCTCACACAAAAAGAATTATATTAATTGTAGCCTCGATTTCATATCACCCACCAACTTACAACAACCGAGCATAGTAATATCGAGAACGTAATAATAAATGTAAAGCTTTTTCAGGACGGGTCAATTTGATTCTCAATCCTCAAACCTAAATCCTCAAAACTAAACTTTCAATGTTTCTTACGCAAGTATACAAACCAGTAGATCAGACCTACCATTACAGCCCCACCGATGATGTTGCCAATGGTGACTGGCAGAAGATTTTCGAGAAAGAAGTTGCCCAGTGTCAGGTTGGGAAAGTCAAGAGCTGTTTTACCAATATTTTCGAAAAAAGCTGCCCCACCAAAATTTTTCACCATCAAACCAATCGGGATGAAATACATATTGGCAACGCTGTGTTCAGTCCCGGCAGCCACGAAAGCAGAGATGGGAAAGATGATCGCCAGGATTTTATCGGTGGTGGTGCCTGCCGAAAAAGTCAACCAGACCGCCAGACATACCAGTGCATTACAGATCAGCCCGAGCATAATCGCCTGTATAAAATCAAGATTGCATTTAGAATCTGCAATATTTAGAACATTGAGACCAATTGCCCCACTCGCAAACGTGTATTGTCTGGTAAGGAACATAGTCAGAGCTGTCAATACAGAGCCAACCAGATTTCCCAGGTACACAATACCCCAGTTTCGGAGTAGCTTGATGAAGGGAACTTTTCCACTCATAAAACCCATGATGATTAATGTGTTCCCTGTGAAAAGTTCCGCTCCACCAACAATCACAAGGATTAGACCCAGGCAGAAAGTCAACCCGGTCAGCAGTCGGTTAACTCCGTAAGGTAAAACGGCACCACCAGTTGAAACTGTTGTGGCAAAAATGGCACCCAACCCAATGAATGCACCTGCCAAAACACTGAGGGCAAACAATGTCCAGAAATCAAGATTGGCTTTGTTTAAGCCTACATCTTCGGCTTTTTTTGCCATCTCGGTAGGCAGCAAGGAATCAATGTGAATGTGATTGATCATAGATCACCTCAGAAAAAAGTAAATTGGTAAAACAAACGGTATAGGTGTATTGTAGCCCTAATTAGATGAAAAATTAATGATTGTTTGTAATAAAAATCACAAATAAATGTATTATTCATATTAAAAATTCGTTTGTTGATAAGCCAGCATGACGAAAAAAAATCTGGCATGAGTTATTAGCCTGGACTTCCAAATTGAGTAAGTGTGGGGATTGCAGGATGGCGATAGGACAGGTGTTCCGGACCCACAGGCAACTGCTGGTGAATGAGCAGAATATGAGGGAGTGGTTATCATCATAGATTCATCTTTGATGATGGTGGAGACTGAAGATGGTAGTGAAATTATCATTGATGGACGCGCACTCGTCTTCATGCAGGACTCTGGTTTTGTGACCAATGTAGGCAATACTCTGTTGATTACAGGATCATATTAAGATGATGAATACAAGGTCGCAACCATAATTGATCAAACTACCGGTGAGACGATCGTGGTGCGAGACGAAGGAGGACGGCCAGGCTGGGCCGGCAATGGCTGGGGAGGTAGAAATTTTTCTGACGATTAAGATCAATTGAAATACGCGCTAACTAAATCCAGTGATGATTTCGGTCACTGGATTTAGTTTTATCGATAATTTAGGGAGTCACAATCCATAAATTTACTTTTTGATTATTTCCAAGAACAATTCAAGACGAAACCACAATGTTCTACCCATACCTAAAGAAAGACAGGTTGTAGAAATTTTTGACTGGAAAAATTGGCTGGTCATTCATATTGAAGGAAGTCATCAAATCAGGTATGATTGAACAATTCCATTTTTCCACAGGACAGTTTTATGCAGGCGCAACGAATCGTGATTAAATTGGGTACCTCCACCCTGACCCAGGGGAAAACAGAAATCTCCATGGAGCATATGATTGAACTGGTGCGCGTCATCGCCAGGTTGCATCAGGAGGGGCATCAGGTGATTCTGGTCAGCTCCGGTGCGATGGCGGTGGGAAAATCAATCATGGGTCATCCCATTTTGCCACGCCACATCCCTGCCAAGCAGATGCTGGCAGCCGTGGGGCAATCGCGCCTGATGGAAATTTATTCACAGCTTTTTGGCTATTACCACATCCCGGTGGGTCAGGTTTTGTTAACACGGGAAGATTTATCTAACCGCCGGCGGTATCTGAATGCCCGCAATACGCTGGAAGCCATGATCCAATACCGGGTGGTACCGGTAATCAATGAGAATGATACTGTCAGTACGGAGGAAATTCGTTTGGGAGATAATGACAATCTTTCCGCGCTGGTTGCGAATGTGGTGGAGGCGGATTTATTGGTGCTGTTTACCGATCAGGATGGGCTCTTCACGGCTGATCCGCGCATTGACCCAAATGCTAAAGTTGTCGGGGAGGTTGATACCAATGATATTCCCGAGGAAATCTGGCATGTAGCTGGTGGTACTAGCGGTGGATTAGGAACAGGTGGAATGTTCACCAAGATTCAGGCTGCTGATCTGGCTCGTCGATCTGGCTGTGCTGTGGTGATCTCGAATGGGAAATATCCCGAACGAATCTGGGATATTGTTGAAGGGAAATCGGTAGGAACGCGTTTTACACCCTTGATTACAAAAATGGAATCACGCAAGCGTTACATGCTGGCAGAATCACGCCATAATGGGGGTTGGCTGCAATTGGACAAAGGCGCAGTGGTTGCTGTGCGGGATGGTGGCAGTCTGTTGCCGGTTGGAATTACCGGTTCCGGTGGTAATTTTGTGCGTGGCGATATTGTAAAGTTGAAAGATGAAAAGGGGAAAGAGTTTGCCCTGGGAATGATAAACTACAATCATGAGGATCTGTTGAAGATCATTGGTCTGCAATCACAGGAAATCGAGCAGGTGCTTGGTTACAACTATGGCATGGAAGTGGTGCATCACAATAATTTGTTGTTCTTATAGATAGAAGGTGGTAAGGATGTCGGATATACTTCAAATCGGGATGGTTGCTCGTATCGCAGCCAGAAAAATCGCTCAAATATCCTCTAATAATAAGAATGAATTTCTCGCAAATCTGGCGGATCAGCTGAGGAACCACTCGGATGTAATTCTGTCAGCTAATCAACAAGATATTCAACAAGGACATGCAGCCGGTTTGAGCGATGCATTAATTGATCGCCTTTTACTCACACAAGGAAGATTAAATAGCATGGCGCAGGATCTGGAAGATTTGATGGAGATGCCTGATCCGATTGGAACCATCATCGAACAAAAAACACTGCCCAATGGTCTTAATGTCCGGCGTGTGCGCGTGCCTTTGGGTGTGATGGCAGTGATTTACGAAGCTCGTCCGAATGTGACGGTGGATATCAGTGCGCTGGGGATCAAATCTGGCAATGCTGTAATTTTACGGGGTGGTAAGGAAACGCTGAATAGCAACAAAGCGCTGGTGGAGGTGATCCAGAATAGTCTGAAAGCTGCTAGCATCCCAGTTGAAGCTGTGCAATTTATTGACGATCCGAATCGTGAACTGGTTAATCAACTGGTGAAAATGGATCAATTTGTGGATATCCTGGTGCCACGGGGTGGCAATACACTGCAGGATTTCTGTAAAGCCAATGCCACCATGCCGGTCATGACCGGAGGAATTGGCATCTGCCATTTGTTCGTGGATGAATCGGCAGATCTGGACAAAGCGGTGGAAGTCATTCACAATGCCAAGGTGCAACGTCCAACGGTGTGCAACGCTTTGGATACCTTGCTGGTGCATGAGAGAGTCGCTCAGGAGGTTCTGCCTAAAGTGGCTGCACGATTGCTTCAGGATAAAGTTCAGCTAAAGTGTGATGATAAATCAATGAAAATTCTGGGAAATGATTATCAGAAAGAGATTTTCCCAGTAGAAGAAGGTGACTTTGACCGTGAATGGTTAAGTCTGGTTCTGGGCATTCGGGTGGTCCCTTCAATTGATGAAGCCATCGACCATATTCACCTGCACAGCACCCAGCATTCTGATGGAATTTTGACCGAAAATCCAGCGCATGCCCGGCGGTTTATCGCAGAGATTGATTCTGCAGCAGTATATGTGAATGCCAGCACCCGATTCACCGATGGTGCCCAGCTAGGCCTGGGGGGAGAAGTGGCAGTATCCACGCAGAAGTTACATGCCCGTGGTCCGATCGGTCTGGAAGGCCTGACGACATATAAGTGGGTGCTGGAAGGGGAGTATACGGTTAGGGGGTAGGCTAAAGGCTCAAGTCCCAAGGCGAAAGGATGATATATTTGGTGCATTGCACTTGGAGTTAAACCTTAGCAGACACATCCTGGAAGACTGGTAGATGAATCATAGTGGCAAAAGTGCATTGCACCTTGTATTTTTTAGCTAAAAGCTGCACAGTACCAGGGTTGATAGGTATAATGCACTTTTGTCGGGATAGCCCACAACGGTTTAGTGGAACCGTGCGAGATCAGCCCTTAGTGAGAATATTGCGGGAGGAAATCTTTCCGAAGACGTGATTTTACGATACGGCAAGGCACAATAAACTCCCGCTTTACCTGCCGTCTGGCTTTAACCAGATTACTTCAATTATCTAAGATTTTTCCAAAATGTAACTGTATTGTATACAAGGTGCAATGCACTTCTGTATTGTTGATTAACAGGCTTTTTGGTGAATAACGGAGTTTTTTGAAGGTCTTCAAGTGCAATGCACCATAAGCTGGAAGTGCAACACAATTTTTTTGGATGTGTTGCACTTTTCTTGTTTGTTATTTGATTGTTGTTTCACTTTGGTGCCGGATTTTTAAACCTAACACCTAACACCTAAAACCTAATCCCTACTTATTCATCTTTCCCAGGGCATTCATGAATGTACTGGCAACCAGTTGTGTGGATTGTTGCCGGTGGGCACTCGATCCCATACCGCTGGCGGCTACGAATGCTTCAATCAGAGAGGTCATGTTGGTTTTACCTTGCTGTTTGGCCTGAAAATAAGCCATCCCGGCTGTGACCAGGTCACCCATGTCCAGACCATCACTGAGCCCACCAGCGGATTGCTGTTGGGACGAACCAGTCAAACCACCAAGAAGTGATCCTAACAAATCTTCTCCAGGAGCAGCTTGTTGAGTACCTTGCTGTGGAGTGGATTGACCGCTACCCAGCAAAGAGCCAAGCAAATCTTCCATCCCAGATGATTGTGAAGATGATGTCTGACCGCCACCCAGCAGCGAACCCAGCAAATCACCCATTCCGGATGATGGCTGTGCTGTTTGCTGTGGAGCTGATTGTCCTCCAGCGCTCAGAATTGTTTGCAACAATGACAGGGCAGACTTGGTATCAACATCCTGACCCTGAAATTGTTGTGCGGCTTTCTGCAATCCCTGGGAATAAAGCTGGGCTGAACCATTGTTGGCATTCTGACTTAATTTCTGGGCAGCATAATTCAGCATCTCGCTGGCATCGCTACCTTTTTTCACCTTCATGGCATTGGAGATCGTTTTGAAAGTATCCGCCATATGATCACCATGGTCATGATTGTAAGTATCAGCCTGGTTCAACGTTTCTTTATTCTTGCTTAATGTTCTGGCAACCTGGGAAAATACTTTGACAAGATCTACATTTTGTTCCGTCATTTGATTGGTATTCTCATTTATTTCTTTTTCAGCTCTTCTGGCAATGGAGGAATTTCAATTTCGGTTCCGGTTTTAATGTGATTGGGATGATCTCCGATGATGTGTTTGTTGTGCTCATAAATCAAACGCCAGTAGGCTTCTTTCATAGAGCCATAGTGTTTGTATGCCAGTTCAGCATAAGTGTCCTGGTTCGTCCAGACATGCTTGACGATGGCAGCTTTGGCTGCGGCTTCTTCAGCCTGTTTCTTTTCAAGTTCGGCTTTCTTGGCAGCTAACTTATCAGCCTGATCCTTTTGAATCTTCTGTAGATTTTCCTGAGCTTGCTTTTGTGCAGCAGCAATTTTTGCTTTTTCGGCAGCCTCTGCTTTGGCTTTGGCAGCTGCTTCTCCTCTGGCTTTGGCATCTACAGCAGCTTTAGCTTTTGCGGCTTCTGCTTTAATTTTATCCGCTGCTAAATTCTTTTCTGCTTCCACAGCAGCCGCTTTCTCATCACGATCAGTTAAGGCATCTATTGCCTTATCTAACAAACTTTTCTTTTTATCTTCAGTCATAACGACCTCCATCTACTAAAATTGATTACATGACTCTATTGTAGACATAAAAAGAACGAAAATCAATGCCATTTCCAATTTTATAGGAATTATTATGAATCGGTTATCATTGAAGAAATGAGATACAGAATTTGCATATTTTCTTTTTTCTTTGGATTGTTTTTTATCCTCTCAGGTTGCATACCAGATTCAAATGGGAAGATTGCATCTCCACCGTTGATTAGCACTGAATCCACATTCCAGATTGTAAAAACTCAAACTTTGTTACCTACTTCAATCCCGTCATCCACCTTGAGAGCTTCAAATCCGAAACCAACCAGCACGCCTCATCCAACTAAAACACCGGTTTATTTTTCCGGAGCAGGGGATATATCCATTTGCGGTCAAATGGGAGATGACCAGACAGCTGCAATTCTCTTGAATCAAGTTGGAAGTGGTTTGTATTTTTCAGCCGGGGACAGTTCCAATGAGAATGGCATGATATATGAATACCAGAATTGTTTTGGTCCATCCTGGGGTCAGCTCTTACCGGATTTTAGAGTAGTCCCTGGAAATCACGACTACTACAGCAATCCAATGGAAAATTATTGGAACTATTTTGATGGACTCGCTGGAGATCCGGGTAAAGGCTGGTATTCTTTTGAGCACGGTGATTGGCATATCGTGATGCTGAACTCTAATTGTGGCTATGTGGGTTGTGGTCCTTCCTCCGAACAGATTGCCTGGTTGAAACAGGATTTAGAATCCAACAATAATCAATGTTCCCTGGCAATCTGGCATCACCCGCGCTTTAACTCCGGTATCGCTGGAAATGCGGATTGGTTGTATACCTTCTGGGATGTGTTGTATGAGCAGGGTGTGGATGTTGTGGTGAATGGACATGATCATCATTACGAGCGCATGGCAAAAATCAATCCGCAAGGTGAAGTAGATCGCATCTTCGGAGTGCGCTCATTTATTGTCGGTACCGGGGGAGCCAGTTACTATGGTATAGACCAAATCCAACCATTCAGCGAAGTGCGCATCACGGATTGGTTCGGAGTTATTCAGTTTGAATTGAAGCCCAGGAGTTATGCCTGGCAATTTATTAATGTGGAGGGTGAAGTGATGGATCGCGGCTCAGATGTCTGTTCGCCTGATCCTCAAGAATTTGATTTCTCACATCAATAAATCATCAAAAAAACCTGTTTTAATAAAATTGTTTATTACAGATCAATCGACTCAGAAAGTTGTTTTTGTGATTCCAGTTCCCGGATTTTCTTTTCGATCAGTTTTTCCAGGGATTGTTGGTAATGCATCATTTCGTAACCCTGCATGACGGCAGCCACCTGGGCTACACCAATGGCAATGATAGCAATTGTCAAAATGATCGCCACCCAGATACTCCATATAAAAATTTTCTCCTGGGCGTTATCAAGAGAACTCTTAATTTCCTGCATATTGGTTTGATAATCATTGATAACTGTTTGTGCCGCAGTCAAATCGCTCTGGAATTCAGCAAAACTGTTGGCAATTTCATCAATCCCTTTTCGTAGAGATAACAGGTTATCATTGCTATCGGACAAAGATACTGAAATATCATCCATCGAATCGGGCATATCTGTAAGTGTTTCTCCGATTTCCTTTAATGCGGTATTTAACGGTTTGGGGGGAGCATATTCAATCCCTAATAATGGGATTCTGGAGAGACCATACAAAAGGTTATCGATGATCAGCGCAGAACTCTGAGCAGCTACCACCGAAAGTTTTGTGTTTTCCAGGGTGTCTTTAATATCTCCTTTGAAAAGATCGGAGAAAGAATCAATCAAATTACTGGTATCTTCCATGGATTGAGCGATCATCAAGGTGGAATCCTCTAACGAGGTCATACTTTTCTTAACGTTGGCCAGACTGGTATCGATAATTTCCAGGCCAGAGCTGGTTGTGTTGACGATTTTTTCAGCAAACATGAGGCTATCGTACACCTGCGTTGCCACGGGTAAACGCAGTCGCCAGACCTGCACCAGCGCAAAAATGGAGATAAGCAAACCAATGACTGAGAGAAATATCAGTCCTATTCCAAAAACTTTTCGGGGAAAATTCACATTACACCTCCCATAAAACGATCCATAGATCAATTGTAATTGATTTTTGGAACAATTCTACTGATAACCTGTAGATTTCCACTTAATTCCAGTCTGTTGAGTGCTGTCTTCCGATATAATCAATCTATCAATGATCAGGAGTGAATGGTGAAACAGATAGAAATTGTAAATTATGAGCAACTATGGTGTGATTTGGTTAGATTGGGTGAAGAGCGAAGGAAACGCAAAACCAAAAACCATTCGGAGGATCAATGGCATGGCAAAGCCGCTGTTTTTGACCAAAGAGTCAGTGAGCGCTGGCAACAACAAGACTCCAGCCGAACTTTTGTCATAAAATCATTATCCGACTTTCCAGCTTCAACGGTCATGGACATTGGTGCAGGCAGTGGTGCCTGGGTCAGTCTGATAGCACCATATGCCAAAACTGTCACCGCCATTGATCCATCTGAAAGTATGTTGGCTCAACTGGAGCGAAGGATTGAAGAAGAAAAATTATTGAATGTCAACATCGTTAAAGGTTGCTGGCCAGAAGTAAAGGTTGACAGGCATGATATTAGTTTTTGTTCGCACGCCATGTATGGCACAGAAGATTTCCCGGCATTTATTCGTGGGATGCAAGAGTCAACCAATAAGCGCATCATTCTATTGATCCGCGCACCAGGCGAAGAAGGATTGATGGCACAGGCGATGAATATGGTCTGGGGACATCCGTATGACAGCCCCAATTACCAGATAGCCATGCAAATCCTATGGCAAATGGGAATCTTTCCAAACGTGATCATGGAAGACGATCGTCTCTGGAAACCCTGGTCACATCCCACGAGAGAAGCAGCCCTCGAAGAGATCAAGCATCGTCTGGGTTTATTTGAACCCGGTGAATGGGATGCACCGCTTTCAGCATTATTGGAAGCTAATTTACGGTTTGAAGAAGGTAAGTACGTTTGGCCAACCGCAATGCGCACCGCTTTGCTGTATTGGGATGTGTAAAATCGGATTAATGAATGCGCATAGCCATTTTAATGTTCTAAATTATATCAAATATTAAAATTTTTTCGTAAAAAGTAACACATTTATCTTCAAACAGAGGAATAAACTATCGTTTGAAGATAAATGTGTGTCAGGTGACTTTTCAGCTATCTTAAAAAACACCCAGTCCACCGAGCAAAATTATGATAATCAGAACCGGTGTAATGAAACGCACGATAAAAGTAAATACGTTGACGATGACGTGGTTATTGAGAGTTCCAGCATTATTTAATGCAGCTTCAATATTCTTCTTACCCCAAATCCAGCCCACAAAAATGGCGATAAATAATCCACCGATTGGCAGCATGAGGTTCGAACTGACATAATCAAATAAATCAAACATGGTTAGATCGAAAAGTTTAAAATCTGCCAGAACACTGTTTGAAAGGGCAGCCAGCGAACCGATCAAGGCCAGCGTTAGATTGGTTGCAATGGTGGCTTTCAGCCGTGAAATGTTGAAATTTTCATTAATATAAGCAACTGGCACTTCGATTAGCGAGATCATTGCTCCTGTGGCTGCAAAACTGGCCAGGATGAAAAATAAAACCATGAAAATCTGACCAAATGGCATAGATGCAAAGACTGCAGGAATGGTGATGAACATTAATGAAGCTCCGGATGCTGGTTCGAAGCCAAAAGCGAATACTGCCGGGAAAATTGCCAATCCTGCCAATAAAGATACCGCCAGATCGGATAACATCACGGTTGCAGTTCGATAGGGAATGTTCTGATCATTCTGCCAGTATGATCCATAGGTGATCATGGTACCCATTCCAACGGATAATTTGAAAAATGCCAATCCCATTGCAATCAAAACAACATCCCAGCCTAATTTGGAAAAATCTGGCCTGAATAAAAAGCTGAGACCTTTGGAAGTGGCAACCGGATCTAATGTTAAACTACGGATAGCAATGATGACCACCATCACTAATAATGAGGGAATCATAAATTTCGTGACGCGTTCGATGCCTTTTGAGACACCTTTGATGATGATCACACTGACAATGCCCAGAACAACCCATTGCCAGATCAAAGATTGCCATGGACTTGTGATTAGATCTGTGAAAGCTTTTTCAGTCACTTGAGGATTGGTGGAAAGACCACTTGTGTTTAATGACTTAAAGATGTAGGCATACACCCATCCGGCGACTTCAGTGTAAAAAGCCATAATAGTAAATGCAGCCAATGCTCCAAGTGCTCCAATCAACCACCACGGCTGTCCTTTTTTAGGATTTAGTTTTTGCATGGTAGTGATGGCGTTTGCTCGCGCTTTACGACCCAGAGCGATTTCAGATATCATCACAGGTAATCCCACCAATATTGTGCTGGCGATATATACAATCAAAAACGCAGCCCCACCATTTTCACCGGCGATAAATGGAAATTTCCAAATGTTCCCCAGACCAATGGCTGACCCGAGTGTGGCAATAACAGCACCGATGCTGGTGGCAAACGCACCTCTTGATAAGATTTCTTTTTTGTTTTTTTCGTTCATTGTATTTGCTCCTTTGCTTGGGTACACCCCGAAAAATGAAAAACCCCGGCGGACCGGGGTGGTTTCTCAAATTATACGTATTGACACTTGAAGTCAGCTTACCGGTTTTTAATCCTGGGTGAAGGAAAAATGAATTTCGATGAGAATTAGAAAAGAATTAGGTGAATTCACGAGCGCAAATATACCAACCTTTCCTGGTTGTGTCAACCAATAATTATCTTCTCTCAAAGCCATGTGCTGATCGCTTTATATCTTGGATATAATTAGTCTAGGTCACAGTATCTTTTCCTGAGCAGCATGGAGGAATAGAGCAGAGATGATTATTAAGGATAAGATGAAACTCTTAAAAAAAATTCTTACCAATTGGAAACAGCTTCTGTTTTTTGTGTTAGGAGCAGTCATGGGTCTGGAATTCAGCAATGCATTTCACCCCAGCCTGCGCAGCCGGCTGATGTACACTCTGGTACGCCTGTTACATAAACCCATTATGCCAGAGGAGCTGGAACAACAACGCAGTTATCTGGATCGTCTGCAGGAGTTGGTTCCTCCACCATTAAAAATTGATCCCAACCCGGTGGATGCGAATGGGATACCATGCGAGTGGATATTACCGGATAAAGACATTCCAACTCAGGTTGTGTTTTATTTGCATGGTGGTGGATATACGACCAAAATACCGGTTCTGCATCGCAACTTTCTCTTCCAGTTAGCGCAGGAGAGCAAAGCCCAATTTTTGATGGTGGATTACCGCCTGGCACCGGAACATCCATTTCCAGCCGCGTTGGAAGATGCGCTGGTTGCTTATGACTGGCTTTTGCATCAGGGCTGGGATCCGGAACAGATTATGTTTGCTGGTGACTCTGCCGGTGGGGGACTGACCCTGGCTACATTGCTGGCTTTGCGAGATATGGGCAAGCCTTTACCCGTCGGAGCGATTTTTATTTCCCCGTGGAC
>JAHYJK010000073.1 GCA_019429225.1 Anaerolineaceae bacterium | reverse complement strand
TATTACAATGCAGCCGACCGAGAGTTAAATCGATTGATATTCAGTCGGATGATTACTTTTGAAGAACGAGGTATACCAAAGTTAGAATTAGTGGAAACCTATGGTATTTCTCAAGATGGTACTATATACAACATTACCCTACGTCCAGACATAAAATGGCATGACGGTAAACCACTAACCACAAATGATATTTTATTTACGATCAATATGATTAGAGACGGTGAAGGTGTGGTGCCCGATGATATTCGATCTTTTTGGACTGAAGTGGATGTCAAGACATTAAGTGAGACAACCATACAATTCCGTCTGGAGGAACCTTTTGCACCTTTCTTAGATTATCTTTCTTTTGGCATTCTTCCAGAACACTTATTAGGTAATCTTAGCTTTGATCAAATGATTGATTCCGGGTTTAATTTACAACCTGTAGGAAGTGGTCCTTATGCGTTTGAAGGGCTAATTACTGAGAATAATCAAATCAAAGGGGTAATTCTCCGAGCTAATCAGGATTATTTTGAAGAACCACCATTGATCGAACAAATGGTGTTTCGATATTTTGATAATTCTTCAGAGGCATTGAAAGCTTTTCAGGATGGAATGGTATTGGGGATTAACAAAGTTGACTCTTCAATATTAGGAGAAGTATTAATAGATCCTGATCTGGCCTTATATACTGCAAGGGAACCTCGATTAACGCTAATATTCTTTAACCTTAAAAATCAAGAAGTGCCTTTCTTCCAGGATGTAAATGTAAGAAAAGCATTATTATCCGCTTTAAATCGTCAAAAAATGGTTGATAAAATCTTTAACAGCCAGGCTATTATCGCGGATGGACCCATCCTGCCGGGTACCTGGGCATACTATGATGGTATTAAATCAGTAGAATTTGATCAAAATATGGCCACACAGTTAATCAAAGATGCAGGGTATGTTCTGGGGGGAGAGAATACGACAATTCGAGCAAAAGATGAAGTGGAGTTTAGATTTGAACTACTTTATCCTGATAATGATACACACCGCCAATTGGCAGAGATGATTCAACAGAACTGGGAAGCATTAAATATATCTGTAAATATTCGTGGGGTAACATATTCTGAATTAATCAATTCTTATCTCAATCCTCGATCTTACCAGGCTGCATTAATTGATCTGGATTTATCCTGGACACCAGATCCTGATCCTTATCCTTTTTGGGACCAGGTGCAGGCTACTGGCGGGCAAAATTATTCACAATGGGACAATTTTGTTGCCAGTGATTATCTGGAACAGGCTAGAATAACGACCGACTTGATTGATAGATCATTATTCTATCGAAATTTCCAGGTTATTTTTGAAGAAGAACTCCCTGCACTCCCACTTTTTTATCCTGTTTATAATTTTGCAATTTCAAAACAGATTCAAGGTGTCACGGTAGGACCATTGTTTGATAGCAGTGATCGCTTTCTGACAGTTAAGAATTGGTATATTATTGGACCAAGACCTGAGAACATTAGAACACCATCGCTCGAAAGTGCCAATGGTGATGAGTGATGTGGAAGGTTGATTTCGAAGAAGAAATTTTAAAAGAAATACTCTCAGATTGGGAATCGTTTCTTTTTACAAACGAGATTTATTGGCAACTTAATCTTTCCAATAAAAAATTCTCCCCTGCAGAACGTAGAGTGAGAATCAGTGCAGGTCGATTGTTGATCTCCTCTTTTCTTCTACAAAACTACAATCGTTTTAATAATGATTTAATTTTGAATCAATTTTTATCGTTAAAAAGTAAATGGTTGGCTAACTGGCAAAAAAAAGTTACTGAAGAATTACCAGTTAGAATCCGCCAGTGGACCCTATTTATACATGATTTGCGTTCAGATTCTGAATTCTCTCAACCTCAAATGAATCATCAACTTCAGATCAGATTGATGGTTGGTTTATTGGTTGATGAATTGGATGAGTTTGAGAGAGGGCAATACCTTCAACAAATTGATATTCTGGATCAAAAGTACAAATATGCAACATTGGAAAATGGGTTCATTTGGGAAAGTGATTTAAAGGATATTTTTCCACCGATGAAATATTGGTATTTGTACAGGAGATTTATACAGCCAGGAGAGAAAAAATGACCTTTTATACCAAAACTGGTGATGATGGAACGACCGGATTGTTAGGAAAAGATCGTGTAAAGAAATATGATCTCCGCATGGAAACGATTGGTAGTCTGGATGAAGCCAGTGCTGCTTTAGGCTTATGTAGAGCTTTTGTATGTTCGATAGAGATCCAGGAAATTATTTTAAAGGTTCAAAAACAACTTTATCTTGTTATGGGAGAAGTGGCTTCAGAAAAAGAAGTGGCTGAAAAATTTCGCGCGATTAATCAGGAAAGTGTTACCTGGATTGAAACAACCATTGAAAGTATAAGCCAAAAGACAACTATTCCTTCTGAGTTTATCGTTCCAGGAGATACAAAAGGCGGAGCTTTCTTAGCATTATCAAGGACAATTGTCCGTAGAGCTGAGCGACGATTGGCAGAGCTACTGGATCTTGGCGTTATTGAGAATCAGGAGTTATTACGATTTCTTAATCGATTATCCTCATTGATGTTTATTTTAGAATTATACGAAAACTTTATCGTAGGCAAAGGTGACCAAACATTGGTGAAATGATGCATCTAACCGGAACAATTATCAACGTTGCTACAATTCTGCTGGGGGGATTTTTTGGTTTATTTTTAGGAAATCGATTGCCTGAAAAAGTCCGTTAC
Organism: Anaerolineaceae bacterium; assembly: GCA_019429225.1. Classification (GTDB taxonomy): domain Bacteria; phylum Chloroflexota; class Anaerolineae; order Anaerolineales; family Anaerolineaceae; genus UBA6170. The sequence goes on along the minus strand of JAHYJK010000073.1, from coordinate 13,701 downwards.
ACCGTGATGATGGCTTTAGGATTATTCACATTTGCTTATGGTATTCGCTTGTTCATGCAAACAGGAAATGCGCTGGTCGTATTAATCAGTATGTTGATTGGGGTCTTATTAGGTGAATGGTGGCGAATTGAGGATGCTTTATCCCATCTGGGTGTTTTTCTTGAAAGAAAATTTAACAGGAATAAGGGAATTGAAAGTGCAAAATTTATCCGCGGATTTCTGACAGCTTCATTGCTCTTTTCGATTGGGCCAATGGCTATTCTGGGTTCCATACAGGATGGACTGACTGGGGATTATAATACGCTGGTAATAAAAGCAATTATGGATGGATTTGCGGCGATTGCATTTGCATCCAGCCTCGGAATCGGGGTGTTATTTTCCAGTCTGGTAATTCTCATTTATCAGGGTGGACTTTCACTATTGGCAACCCAATTACAATTCATCATGTCTGATCAGGTATTGGCTGAATTCAGTGCTATTGGGGGAATCATGTTGATGGGAATTGCTGTTAGCAGTTTATTGGAAGTGAAAAAAATCAGAGTTGCTAATTTTTTGCCTGGTTTTATTGTTTTACCGCTGGTGATCTGGATATTTAATTTATTTGGAATCTATTAAATAAAAAATCAGGTCTGAGACTTTTCTAATCAGACCTGATTTTTTGAATCTATTATCTACCTAATAACTCATCAATCTTTGAAAATAAAGTATCACTATAGACCAGTTTACCGTTTACAACGAAAGAGGGGGTGGCATTAACACCCAAGGTTCTTCCGTAGCGTAGACCTTCCTGAACATCGCTGTTATAACGATTGCTGTTCAAACAGGCTTTAAAATTGTTTTCATCCAATCCCAAAGAACCGGCAAAAGCCACCAGACGTTTATCACTGAAGTTGCCTGTATTTTCACCATTCCAATTCAGAAACAACGTATCATGATAATCCCAGAATCTTCCTTCTTCTTCTGCACAATATGCTGCTTCTGCTGCCTGAATCGATTCATTCCCGAGGAAACTGAAAGGTACATATTTGAATAAAACATCACCAGTTGCCACATAGCGATTAATGAAGTCTTCTTCAAAATTCTGCCAAAAGCGATAACACGCAATGCATTGAAAATCTGAAAATTCTTCAACAACAACAGCCGCATCAGGGTTGCCCATGCTTAGTCCATCTGTTTGTGGACGCGTCTTCTCTTCAATCGTTTTAATTTCCCCTACGGGTTTTTGAGATTGATAAATTACAAATGCTGAAATGAGTAGAGATACGGCAATTACACTGAATAATACGATGCGCCGTTGACTTTGTGCTTTTTTCATTCTCTTGTTTCTGATTTCCTGTCGTTTACCCATTAATACTCCTCCATGTTAACAGGAATTTTAAACGCAAATAAGATAAAGTCAACCTAAAATGTAAAGTTTGACTGGAAATTTACGATATTCTTCGAATTAAGACCGGATATTTTTCATCAGTTTGGATAAAACCCATACGAAAATACAACGCCTTCGATGAAAAATTATCATCCTGTGTGTTCACAGTAATTTTATGAATCCCAGTGGTTGCATAATGGGAAAATAAATCAAACAGTAAAACTTTTCCTATATTATTCCCGTGAAAATCCGGATCAACCGCCAGACGGGCCAAATGCGCAGAAGAATAGGATTCGGTGCTCATTTGGTAGCCAATGATTCTTCCCTCATACATTGCCACGGTTGTATATCCAGCCTGTTGATAAGCCATTTTCATGGAATGTTCAGGCAATTGCCAGATTGGAGCAAAGCAACGCGCATCCAGATTCGCAACTTCACTCAATTCCTCAAAAGCTGCAGGCCTTATCAGTAAACCTGGTAAGGATTGTGGCTGAGAAATAATATGATCAAACCACTCAAACACGATTATATTTTGATGAACCATAAATGAATGCTTCAATAACAAATCAACAAACCACTGATGAATGCCAAGTACAGCAATTGTTGAAACTTTTTCCTGGTGTGATGTGATTATCCTGTCAAAAAGCAATTTCCAGATTTCTGCTCGCGAATATAATGATGAACAGGCAAATAATCGCACCCAGGCGACTTCATTTACTTCGCTTGGAGCAGCCAAACATGCAATGATTTCACCATCATGAATGGCAAGATAGAAAGGTTGGAATCCTAACCAATTAAGAACCGGCTGCCAATCCAAATGTTGATGAATAAAAAATTCATATCTTAAAAAATAATTTAACTTTGCTTGATCAGTTTCAGTCGCTTGGCGAATTTCTATTGAAGCGTACATTATTTTTGGAAAAACTTATCTTGTGCCAATTTTCATAACCAGGTCGGTTAATTTTTTTAGAATTTTTTCTCTCGTGGAAAGTTCCGGTAGATTATGCAACGCTGCAGTCATACTACCCAGGGCATCCAATTGGTCTCCCTTTTGGATCTGAAGGGCTGAAATTCTTTTAAGTACATAAGCTCTGGATTCTTTCTCACCAGCCAAATTTAATTTTTCAGCAGCAATTTGATAATATTCTAATGCCAGGTCTTTTTTGCCCAGATTTTCCAATGCAGAAGCCTGATTCCCCAAAGCCAAACCGAAATTTTTCCAATCCTTGGTTTCTTCAAAAATCACGTGAGTGTCTTTTGATAAATCATAAGATTTTTGCGGATCACCAGCCATCAGGTAAGCAACGCTGGCGTTATTCTTCATCTCAGCTGATTTACAAACTTCGTTTAATTCCTGATATGCACCGGCAATTTTTTCAAATAAACTGGCAGCTTCTACATATTTTTTTTGTTTAAAGAGGTCATTCGCTCTGGAAATATCAGCATTTATGCTCATAACGATTATAAAGTTATTTCTAACAGTCCTTCTGCAACCAGACGTAATTTTTTGACATCTAATTCACTCAATTTCATTGCCAGATCCATATAGGGTGCATTAATTGGTTTTGTAATAAACTCTCTAAATTCCTGTGGTAATTCCTTCAAACTATTAATTTCCGCATTTTCTTTTCGCCAGGTACCAATTTTCCCCTGGTTATCAAAGAAATCTTCGATCTGACAATTTAAGCATTTGGCAATAATCTCCAGCATAGGAACTGGAATTTCTGCTTCACCATTTTCAAACCTGGATAGTTGATCATTGTCAATCTCGCATTTCTCAGCAAGATCCTCACTTGTTATCTGTTGTTCCTGACGCTTTGATTTAATATTCGCACCAATGATTTTGTTTCTGATCTTCAATAATGTCTGAAATTTTTCTTCTAATTCATCATTTAAGTCTGATTTTAAAATTTGTTTTCCCCAAAAATGATCCAAAGGCAGATTATAGGTGTATGCCAGTATTTCTAATTCAGGCAAGCTGGGGGATATACTACCATTTTCAAATTGTTTCAATCGATCTTCGGCAATTCCTGTTTGTTTTGAAATATCATGAACCGAGGATTTTTTTGAAAGACGAGCATCCATTAATAAAATCCCTAATTTTTTACTACGAATTTGTACGTAAAGTTTATTATTTTTCATAATGGTGTCCTTATCCTTCGACTAGACGAAATTCCTTAAAAATTATAGCAGGATTTTAGCGACGTTGCCGTCCAGAGGCTAAAATTTGCGCAACGCTGGCCCCAAAGACCTCAGGACCGAGATGGAATCCATTTTGTTCCAGGCGTGGTGTGAAGAATGGACGAATTCCCGTTGGCTTGAGCTCGCCGATCACTTTTCCTTCGGGTGTGATACCAGTTTTTTCGAATTTGAAGATATCGGTCATCACAATTGTTTGACCTTCCATGCCAGCAACCTCAGTGATGGAAGTAATTTTCCTGCTACCATCACTCAATCGGGATTGTTGCACAATTAAGTCAATTGCACTGGCAACCTGTTCGCGTATTACACCGATTGGTAAATCCATACCGGCCATTAAACACAACGTCTCCAATCTGGACAGCGCATCGCGCGGGGAATTAGCATGTAAGGTGGTTAGTGAACCATCATGCCCCGTGTTCATTGCCTGTAACATATCCAGCGCTTCTCCACCTCGAACCTCACCAACAACAATTCGATCTGGGCGCATACGCAAAGAATTCCTCACCAATTCACGAATCGAAACCTGGTATTTCCCTTCAATGTTTGGTGGTTTTGTTTCCATACGCACCACATGATCCTGTTGTAATTGTAATTCAGCAGCATCTTCTATGGTGACAATCCGTTCAGTTGCAGGGATAAAGCGCGATAATACATTTAGCAAGGTGGTTTTACCTGAACCTGTACCACCCGATATCATAATATTTAATCGGGAGATGACGCAGGCTTCCAGAAATTTAGCCATATTTCTGGTAACAGAGCCGAACTCAATCAATTGGTCAACTGACAATCTGCCTTTCTCAAATTTACGAATCGTAATGGTTGGGCCATCTACGGCCACCGGGGGAATGACAGCATTCACACGTGAACCATCCGGGAGGCGAGCATCAACGGTTGGGGTATCTGCATCGATTCTTCGACCAAGGGGCATGATTATCTTTTCGATGATCCTCAAAACTGCATCATCATCCTCGAAGGTAATCCCAGTCTTGACTAATTTTCCATTTTGTTCAATATAAATAGAATTCGGGCCATTTACCATCACCTCACTGATGGTATGATCTTCTAATAAGGATTGAAGGGGGCCAAAGCCTAAAATTTCATCTAAAATTTCTTTGAATAACTGGTCCTGTATCGTTTGAGGTAACTTAATATTCAGGGATTGATAAGCAAGTTTAAGCGTGTTTCTTACAAATTCATCTCGATCACGATAAGGAGGTCGTTTATTTTCAAGCTCTCTGAAGATCAACGTCAGAATATGTTGTTTCAACTTCATGAAATCAGTTGGGTTCATTTACATCTCACCATTATTTCTCTATTATTTCATCGGAGGGCAATATCCAGATAATCTGATCTGTATTGATGGCAAGAAAATTTGATTTATAAATTACTTTTTCATTGACATCCAGTATTTCAACATCTGTCAAAGCTAAAAAATGATTGCTTTCATTTAATTCATCCAATAAACGCAAATCCATTTGAACGTGAAAAAACCCTCTGATTTTTTGCGTGGTTGTTTGAATAAGTACTTCTCTTTGACCTTTTGTTATTTTGGGGGTAAATATTTTTCCTTTTTCTTCAAATTGGGTAATCATTTTTTCCTCTTTTATGATTTCAATCCATCCATAGGGGGCATCAGATACCCAAGACCCGACCGAGTAACGATGTGATTGGGATTATGAGGATCTTTCTCTATTTTTTGTCTCAATCTGGCTATACTTACCCAGAGAATCTCTTTATCCTGGCGATATTGTGGCCCCCAAATCGCAGAAAGTAATTCTTCTGCTGATAGTACTTTACCAACATTATGAGCAAATTGGATTAATAATTTATATTCTGTTGCAGATAAGAAAATAGGGGATTCTTCCCGCCATATTTCTGCACGAGCCAGATCGATTTTTAGATCGCCGTGTTCAAAAAAACGGGTGGCTTTGGATGTTTCGGTTGAAAGTGATCTGCGTAAGACGGATCGAACCCGGGCGATCAACTCAGTGGCAGAAAAGGGTTTTGCTACATAGTCATCTGCGCCAGAATTGAGTCCCTTTACTCGGTCTTTTTCTTCATTTTTTCCAGTCAGCATAATGATAGGAACTTCGCTAAATTGGCGAATTCGTTCGAGGGTTGAAAATCCATCCAATCTTGGCATCATTACATCAAGAATGACAAGATCGGGATGCTTCTTCGATACCAGATCAAGGCACTCTTCTCCATTTGTGGCCGTTATCACTTCATACCCTTCAGTACCTAAATTAATCTCAAGCAAGTGCCGATAAAGTTTCTCATCGTCCACTACTAAAATTTTTGTACCTTTTGTCATCAGAACCTCCAGGTGAAAATCATGTTACATTTCGATAAAAGGGAGAAACACATGGATCGTTGTTCCTTTGCCAGGAATAGAAGTTGCGTTGATTTGACCTTGATGTGCTTCAATAATTTTCTTGCAAATAAATAATCCTAAACCAGACCCGCGTGTGTCCTGGTTGTGCGCTTCAGATCGATAAAACCGTTCAAATACCTTTTCCAGGTCTTTCGTCGGGATTCCAGGTCCGGTGTCTTTTACATCAATGGTTATGCCTTGAGGTTCTTTATAGATTCGAAATAACAGAGGTTTTCCCGGGGCATATTTTGCTGCATTCGACACCAGGTTATCAAATACCTGTTTCAATCGCCTGGGATCTCCTTGAAGTGTTGGCAATTCCTGACGAATATCAAGATTTATCTTAAGTTCTGGATGATGAATCCTGGCATGAGAGATGACATCATTCAGCAGGGCATCAATTCGTAACAACTGAATATTCAACGTTGACTTCCCTGATTGCAACCGTGACGAATCTAATAGATTATCAATTAATTCTTTCAATCGATCGGTTTCCTGATCAATAATCTGTAAAAATTCGTTTTGATTTTCTATACTCCAACTTGTGTCCTGGCGGAGTAATGTGGTAGTGTAGCCTTTTATAAAGCCAATTGGATTTTTCAATTCATGCGATAAGGTTGATATAAAATCGTCCTGTATTTGCAGCGTTTGAATATGTTCCTGCAACTGATTGATCATAGACTCACGTTCTTGTCTGAGGATCATGGATGAAATTTGTGAAGACATAAACTCAGCAAAATTAATGTGATCTCTGGTAAAGATTGGCGTCCCAAAGCGGATGATAACAACGACACCTAGCTCAGCTTTTTTGGATTGCAGGGGCAATGCCAGGATATGCGGTCGTTTCAATCGGTCAGATTCATCTTCAGAAGGTTCGGAGAGAATCGTGCGGTTGTTTTTTATCACATCTGAAATAATACTTTCACCCCAGGCAACATCCGCTTCTTTATTTTTTCCACGTCCTGTCGCCCGGGCGTAGGCAATCTCCAGGTCAGAATGGGATTCATCATAAAGATAAACAGCCAGGTTGTCAAAAATGAAATAGGGTCGGATTTCACTGCAAATCACATCCAGAGCCTGCTTCCAATTCGAAGATTCCCAACATATCTTACTTAGAGAATATAGGGTTTCTGTTTTTATGGGTAATAAAGGCTCGATCATATATATTATTTCAATCTATTTAATGAAAAATCAAAACTACTGCCAACATCAAAGTTAGAATCTACATTAAGTGTAGCACCATGTGATTCAATTATCTTCTTAGCCAGTGCAAGTCCCAGGCCAACTCCACCAGCTTTTCTGGTAGAAGAGCTGTCTAATTGGTGGAATGGCTCAAAAATTTCGTGAATTCGCTCCTCTGGGATGCCAATCCCATTATCTTTGACTTTTAGGTTCACAGCCTCCTGTGTCCATGATATGGAAATCTCGATTAGTGCCTCTTTTTTTGAAAATTTAATCGCATTGTCAATCAGTTGGTTTATTACCCAGGCTATCTTTTTTTGATCGGCAAATACGAGAACGGATTTGGTTTCAGGGATTACATCGAGCTTGAATTGATTTTGTGTGAAAGTGGTTTGGAAATTTGTGATTATTTCATGGGTGACTGCCATCAGATCAAATTCACTGGGAGAGATGAGTACCTGCTCATGTTCAGCAAATGTAAACATAATCAGATCTTCAATTAGTCGTTCCAGTCGGTTTGTTGCTTTACCCATGATTTCCAATACTTGATTTTGATCTTCTGATAAAGGTCCCAGGTCATTCGAAATCATCAAATCCAGGTATCCTTTTATGTGTGTGAGAGGCGTTCTTAATTCATGGGATATATTGGAAATAAAATTATTTTTAAGTTGGTTTAATTCATTAATTTTGTTCAGAGCATCTTGCAATTCGGCAGTTCTTTGCTGCACACGAAGTTCCAGTTGCCGATTACTCTGTTCGAGCGCATCTCGAAAGCGAATGAGTTGTTCGGTGATTGCTTCGTCCAGAGTCTCCTGGTCGATTAACTTCATCTCCACCAGGATTTTTCCAAGTGGCATTTCTTCAGCCTGTTTTGCCTTTTCCAATTGAATGAACAAGGCTTTATTAAGTTCAGGCAGGGTAATTATTTTCTTTTGAACTAGATATTCACCAATTCTTGGTACTAAGATTTCTGGAGAAACAGGTTTTTTCCTGGTAGCCATTATAATTCGTCCTCCTGCCAGACCCATTGACCTGCAACCATTGTCGCGTTGGGCAATAAATCTTTTATTTCAAAGGGATCAATTTCAAATGGATTGGCCGGTAAAACAATTAAATCTGCATAGTTACCGGCTGAAATACGACCGATTTTACCATCCCAATCAGAGACAATAGCAGGATTAATCGTATAAGCAGCCAGGATGTTCTCCAAGGAAATTTTCTCCTCTGGATACCAGCTACTGGATAAAGGTTGATCAAATTTAGATCTTGTCAAAGCGGCATACATACCCAGGAATGGGTTGAATGATTCCACCGGGGCGTCAGATCCAAAAATCAGTCTTGTCCCATTTTCTAATAGACTACTGAATGGATAGGCGTAACGGGCTCTTTCACCCCAAAAATGATCAGCTGTATCCATATCCGATACCAGATGAATCGGTTGCATAGATGCGATGATATTATTTTCAGCCAATCGGCTGAGATCTGCTTCGGCAAGCACCTGAACATGTTCTATTCTATGATGTAATCCCGGCAAATGATTTTCCTGTTCAAATAGCCTTAATTCAGCGTAAGCATCAATGACTTCCCGGTTGGCTTTATCACCAATCGCATGTATGGCGAGTGAGAGACCATTTTTGGCAGCAATTTTTCCATAGTGAATGATTTCCTCTCTGGAAAGCATGAGAATGCCAGAATTATCGTGATTTGTTTCATATGGTTCCAACATTGCTGCCGTTTGAGGGCCTAGCGCACCATCCGCGAACAGCTTAACCGAGCCAATGCGCAAAAAATCCGATCCAAAACCAGTTCGAAGCCCGGTTTGTACTGCAGCTTCTAAATTCTGCAAAGGCAGGCTTTTCACTACTCTCAGCATTAATTTATTTTGACGATCTAATTGTTGCAATGCTGAAAAACATTCAGCACCATCAAAATCATGAACAGCGGTAATGCCGGTTTTCCATAATTCTGTCTGAGTTGCGTGTAGATTATCTACGAGTGTTTGCCCGGATTGAGCAGGAATGAATTCACTCATCAATCCCATGGCGTTTTCAAACAATAAGCCGTTTGGATAACCTTCAGCATTTCTTCCTATAATTCCATCCTGTGGGTCTGCTGTTTCATGCGTGATACCGGCTATTTCAAGTGCACGTTTATTAGCCCAGGCAGCGTGTAATGATTTGGCTGTTATGTAGATGGGGTGTTCATCAGAGACCTGGTGCAGTAAATCGATATCGGTAAATCCACCTGCCCATTGATTCTGATTCCAACCATGACCAAGAATCCATTCTCCAACGGTAGTTGTCTTTGCTCTGTCCCTCAAGCGATCAAAACAATCCAGGATATGGTCAGTTTCACAATTCACCATGGTGAGAATTCTACCCAGATGTTGCAGGTGAATATGAGAGTCTGTTAGCCCAGGCAGGATTGTTTTTCCATGCATATCAAGGATTTCTGAATTTCGGTCTGCCAAAGATAAAACACCTGCATTACTTCCGACTGCCAAAATCTTGCCAGCGCGGATAGCCAGGGCTTCAGATTTGCCGGAATGTTTTTCGGATCCTACAATTCGTGCATTTTGGAGAATTAACATAAAAGATTAATCCTCAATAAAACGATCGATTAGCGAGTTGAGTTCCTCATTGGAATAATAATGGATGATGATTTTACCTTTATCACCGCGATGATCTACATTTACGCGCATACCCAATTTGTCTTGAAAGCGTTCTTCCAACGCTTTGATTTCAGGATCTTTGACTTTTAGGGGAGATTTTGTTTCCCGGTCACCGCTATATTTTTTAACCAATTCTTCGGTTTGTCGAACGGAGTAATTATTTTTAATCACGATGTCCAAAACCGCAGATTGAGCTTGAGGTGTTGCTAAAGCTAAAAGTGCCCTGGCGTGTCCTTCCGAAATACTATTTTTTGCCAATGCGAGTTTTACTTTTTCTGGTAACTTCAATAATCGAAGTGTGTTCGTCACTGAGACTCTGCTTTTTCCGACCCGTTTCGCAATTTCCTCATGTGATAAATTAAAATCACTGACTAATTGTTGATAAGCGTCAGCTGTTTCAAGTGGGGATAAATTTGCTCGCTGGACATTCTCGATCAATGCCAATTCGAGGTGTTCCTGTTCACTGGCCTGTCTGAAAATAACAGGTACTTTTTCTAGACCAGCCAATTTTGCTGCACGCAACCTGCGTTCCCCGGCAATTAACACGTATTCGTCCTGATCGTTTTTTGGAATGACCAGCAGCGGTTGAATTATGCCATGTTCCCGGATGGATTGTGCCAGTTCTTGAAGTTCTTCATCATCCATGATCGTGCGGGGTTGATGGGGATTAGGGAGAATTTTTTCGATGGGTAATTCAGAAGTCTGGTGTTCTGCTTCTGTTAACGTGGGTTTTGAACCTGGTATTAATGCATCTAATCCTCTACCTAACCCTGGTTTTTTTGCCATCTAGAACCTCATTCCTCAATTACTGGGATTATTATACCGTCTTGCGCCAGGATCTCCTTAGCTAAAGCAGCATACGCTCTTGCAGCTGTTGACTCGGGGGCAAATGCAGAAATGGGTGTGCCATACGAAGGCGCTTCTGCCAGTCGGACACTGCGGGGAATAATCGTCTGGTAAACCTGATCTGAAAAATAACGCTGCACTTCACTTACAACATCCAGTGCCAGTCGAGTCCTGCCATCGTACATCGTCAAAACGACACCTTTAATTTGTAAGTCTGGATATAAAGATTCCTGAACTTTTCGGATGGTCTGTGTCAATTGCCCCAGTCCTTCTAAGGCAAGATATTCACATTGCACCGGAATAATGACCCCAGATTCCGCAGCGATCAAACCGTTGACTGTCAACAATGACAAGGATGGGGGACAATCGATCAGAATATAGTCGTATCGATCTGAAATATTTGTGAGAGCTCTCTTTAATAAATACTCGCGATTATCCAGATCAATCAGTTCAATCTCTGCCCCAGCTAAAGAAGGAGAAGAAGGTAACAATGAAATTTTTAAACGTGGATTATGCAAAATGTTCGGAGCGATTGGCTGAGATCCAATCAGGACTTCGTATGTACCATGTTTGACGGTGTTTTTCTCAATTCCAAGGGATGAAGTTGCATTCGCCTGAGGATCTAAATCAACTAATAAAACTCTCTGACCAAAATATCCCAGGTATGCCCCCAGATTGATGGCTGTGGTTGTTTTGCCTACTCCGCCTTTTTGATTCACTAATGAGAATATTCTTGCCATATTTTCCTGATCGTGTTAAATAATCTCGATTAAATTTTCTTGTACTTCTGCATCCGTTGGAGGGCTGTCCATTGCCTTACGTGTCACAGAATTAGCAGCAATATAAGTAGCAAATCGGGCTGACGTCCAGGGATCTTTTGTTTGCGCTAATCGAATAAAGAAAGAAGTCGCAAAAATATCACCAGCTCCGGTTGCATCTACTTCACTTTTTTCTGGTGCCCGGAAATTGCGCACATCACCATTCCAATATACTCTGGCGCCACAGGATCCTTCTGTAATCACAAGGACACGAATACCATATACCAGATCTGCTATGATACCTTCATCGAATTGAAGATCTTCAATGCTGAGCACAACAGCATCTGCATTTTGAAGATAATGTTTTGCTTCAATATAATTGTTGAAACTAATTTTGCCATCCGCATCCCAGGAACGATACCAACCCTGAGGGGTCACACCTACGAATGAATTGGGGAATGCCTTCAGGAAGGATGGATCAACTTCATCCGCAATGGGTCCCAGGTGAACAATTTTGGGTGAGGCCCAGGTTTGTGGAATCTGGTTGGGATGTAAAATTTCAGCCCGGCTCAGGATGCGTTGATGTCTGCCTTCTTTGGTGTACTTGTTCTCGAACACGGTTGAATTTTCACTGATTGTACTGACAACCTGAATGTCTCTCAAATCAGGCAAAATGACATCCTGGGCATAGGAAGTTAAGATACCAACGCTTAATCCAAAAGCATGTGCAGTTAAGGAAGAATATGAAGCAGTCCCGCCTGGTACAAATCCATCAGGAACCACATCCTGTGTGATGTGTCCAATGACTAAATAATCAACAGGTTCTATTGGCTTTAAGTAATTAATCACTTTTATGAAACCTCAGTGGATTGTTCTTGACCTTCCAGGTCATCGAACAGTGTGGGGGTAATAGGAGGAAGCATATCCTCCAAAGGGGTCGTTTCTTTACGCATGCCGGGGACGGTCGTGCCACAATACGGGCAGATATTCCAGGGTAATTCCATCAGGGCTTTACAATGGTGGCATTTTTTCTTTAATTTCGTCTGGCAATTCGGGCAAACCATCCAATCATGCTGCACTTTTCTGGAGCAACCCGGGCATAAAGGGATATCCTCAATCGTCTGCAATAAAGCTTCTTCTTCCAGAGACTGCTGGAATTCTTCATCGAGCGTTCTTGCCGGTCTGAGAATGGCGTAAATCAGCATTCCAGGCAGGAATAACAGCGCCACGATCAGAACAGCCAGTATGCGAGCCATCGGATCCTTGGAACGTCTGCGAACATCGCGTATCGTCCAGATGATCAGACTAACCCATAAAGTAGCTAAAAATGCAGCTGCAAAAGCAGTTGCTATTAAGACATAACTATTCATAGAGGATAAATCGAAATTCATAAATTCTCCATCCTGAAATTATAGCATGGAAGCGATTTTTCGCACGTCGCTGCGCTTGATTTTATTTCATTTTTTCGGTACATTAATTCAGTCCGACAAATCAAATGAACAAAGAGGTTATCGATGAACAATCGCATTTACCGGATCCAGGATCTTGACCAGAATGAAAGACCGCGTGAAAGACTGGCTGAATATGGTCCAGCTGCTTTAAGTGAAGCTGAATTGTTGGCGATTATTTTGCGGGTTGGGGTGACGGGGGAAAGCGCTGTGATGGTAGGGCAACGCCTGTTGAAGAATTTTGGAGGGCTGATGGGACTTCACCGTGCCAGCTATGAAGAGGTATGCCAGGAACATGGACTGGGCAAGGCAAAGGCTGCACAAATTAAAGCAGCCATCGAAATCGGGAATCGATTGGCAAAATTAAAAATAAAGGAGAACCTGGAGGTTTCCTTTCACAGCCCTGAGGAGGTTGCAAAGTACGTCCAATACGAAATGGCTGCTCTGGATCAGGAACAATTACGTGTGATCCTTTTGGATACCCGTAATCGATTTCAAAAAATGGTTAACCTCTATACCGGCTCTTTGAATTCTTCAACTGTGCGAATCGGAGAGTTATTCAAAGAAGCCATCCGCCTGAATGCCGCCGCGATTATCATGATCCATAATCATCCCAGTGGTGATCCGTCTCCCAGCCCGGAGGATATCAACCTGACCAGAGCAGCAGTACAGGCTGGGAAACTCCTGGATATTGAAGTCCTGGACCATATTGTGATTGGAAGGGGGGAGGGCAGATTTGTGTCGTTGAAGAAGAAGGAATTGGGATTTTAAGCAGGCAAATTTACAAATGTTAAAGAAAGTTGGAAAAGAGTTGTTACCATTTGCCCTCGAATTATTTGACAGAGCAAGGGGTT
>JAHYJK010000002.1 GCA_019429225.1 Anaerolineaceae bacterium | reverse complement strand
GTGAGCAATTAGGCCGTTACTACACGAAATATTATCGGCAATTAGCTGCCGATAAAAATCCGAGTGGGATAGATTTTCGTGCCATTCGATTCCCTGGTCTTATTTCTGCTGTCACAACCCCAACAGGTGGCACCAGTGATTATGGTCCTGAAATGCTCCACCATGCAGCCATGGGGAAAAAATACCGCTGTTTTGTTAGACCAGACACACGACTTCCTTTCATGGTCATGCCTGATGCGATCAAAGCACTATTAGACCTGGAAAAAGCAGACCAAAGTAATTTATCAAAACTAGTTTATAACGTAACTAGTTTTAATCCATCCGCACAGGAATTTTACGATATCGTAGTAAAAGCATTTCCAAATGCTGAAATCAATTTTGAACCTGATATTGCCAGACAGGGTATCGTAGATACTTGGCCAGCTGATGTGGATGATAACGCCGCTGCCACCGACTGGGGATGGGGTCCAGATTATGATCAGGATCGAGCATTTAATGAATATCTACTTCCCGCAGTTAAAGCGCGGTATCTTTAATTAATTAGAAGAATTAATAATAAACGGGTTTTCAAATTAGAAGACCTGTTTTTTTTATAAAATTCTTATAAATATGAATTATGATTGATCTGATTAAGCATTCAGGAGGATAAATATGAAAAATGAAACACCAATATCAACCAATACACATCACTTTAAGGCAGAAACACGTCAATTATTAAATATTTTAATTCATTCTCTTTACACGGATAGAGATATTTTTCTAAGAGAATTAATTTCAAATGCATCTGATGCAATTTCCAGATTGAATTTTGAATTATTAACGAATAAAGATGTATTGGATCCGGATATTGAACCAAAAATTACCATCAAAATTAACAAAGATCAGAAGACAATAACAATAACTGATACAGGTATAGGCATGGACCAGGACGAAATTATGCAAAATCTTGGCACGATTGCCCATTCAGGCGCTCGGGAATTTCTTGAAGCTGCAACAAAATCTGGAGATTCTGATCTCAGCAATATCATTGGCCAATTTGGTGTGGGTTTCTATTCAGCGTTCATGGTGTCAGACAAAATCGAAGTCATATCCCGATCTTATGACAAAGCTGATGATCCAATCCATTGGATTTCTGATGGTGGTGAAACTTATTCGATTGAAAAAGGCGAAAAAGAAACTCGTGGAACGGACATTGTTTTACACTTAAAAGAGGATGCATCTGAATATTTGGAAGATTACCGCATCAGACAAATTATTAAAAGACATTCAGACTACATTCCATATCCAATTTTTCTCAATGAAAACGAAGAACAGATCAACCGCCAAACTGCCATCTGGCGTCAACAACCCCATTTGGTGAAACATGAAGAATATAAAGATTTCTATAATCAATTTACTTTGGATTTTAATGAACCATTAGGACATTTACATCTTTCCATTGACGCTCCAATCCAAATGTACGGTTTATTGTATATTCCCTCAACCGCAGAACCTAGCTTATTTTCTGAAAGAAAAGATTATGGGTTAAAACTTTATGCAAGAAAAGTAATGATCCAGGAGTTTACCAAAGATTTACTACCAGAATTTTTACGCTTTATTCAGGGTGTGGTTGACTCTGAAGATATTCCTTTAAACGTCTCCAGGGAAGCTTTCCAGTCCACAAAAGCCATTGCTCAGATTAAGAAAATCCTCTCATCAAAAGTTTTGGATTATCTCGAGAATCTAAAATCTAACGATTCTGAAAAATATGATTCCTTCTGGAAAGAATTTGGTTTCTTTATCAAAGAGGGTCTGGCTTCAACATCAGAATATGATGATCAATTACTATCCCTGGTGAAAGTTAAAACAACCAAAAAGAATTCATCCTGGCAATCTCTCGATGATTATGTTCAGACAATGGTAGAGGACCAAAAGAAGATTTACTATATTATCGCTGAGGATGAAAATTCTGCCATCAATTCACCCCATTTAGAAATATTCAAACAACAAAATGTAGATGTTATTACATTCACAGATCCAATTGATCCATTTGTTCTCATGCGAGTAAATAAGTACAAAGAATTCGATCTAACAAATGTAACATCAAAAGATTTGGAATTACCTGAGAAAAAAACTGAGGAAGAACAGGCAGGTGGGGAAGAAGAAGTCGATAAAGATGAATTAAACGAACTCCTGACATTTTTCAAAACAACGCTAAATGAGCGAATTAAAGAAGTAAGAACAACCAAAAAACTGGTTGAATCGCCAGTGAGGCTGGTTGATTCTGAAGGCAGTCCCAGTCCGGAGATTCAAAAAGCCTACCGATATTTACAAAAAGAGTTTGACTCTCCCCAGAGAATTTTAGAAATCAATCCCAATCATCCTATCATCAAGAATCTTGCAGGGATTAAAGGAATTAATCCTGTAAGAGAGTTGGTAATAGAACAGCTTTATGAAAATGCCTTGATCACCGAAGGAGTTCAACCAAATAGTGCAGATTTGGTGAAAAGAGTCAATAAAATCATTGAAGTTGCATTAAAAAAATAAATTTCAGAAAATAATTGAAGATCTCCTGAAAAAACAGGAGTTCTTTTTTTAAATGATGATAAAAATACCGTATTAATGAGTACATTTGTTTGACGAAAAAGACTTAAAATATGATGTTAGACAACCAGATTATGATAAACTATAAATATATCGAGAGTAGAGTAATGAATTTATTGGATTCGAAAGTTATTATTGGTATGTCGATTTCTGGTTAATAAACTCCCATTGGAAAATTTCAAGGGAGGTTTTTTGTTTTTTTCTTTCAGTATTAATAAGGTAAACCTTTTTAATCGTATCCGTTTGAAACTTATCAGTAAAATTTGAAAATATTTGAGGAGGAAGTTCGCGTGGATAATCAATACTTAGATGGACTTATGCGTCCAAAATCAATTGCTGTTTTAGGTGCTTCATCAGACCCAACCAAAATTGGTCACAGTGTCATTAAAAATATTATTGAAGGCGGATATGAAGGCAAGATTTATCCGATCAATTTAAAATCGGAAGAGATTTTAGGGATTAAATGTTACAAATCTCTGTTGGATGTCCCTGGTGAAATCGATGCTGCAGTTATTACGATCCCTGCAAAATTCGTCCTGGAATCCATTGAAGAGGCTGGCAAAAAAGGTGTTAAAGGTCTGATTATTATCACATCCGGTTTTTCTGAAGTTGGCAATAAAGAGCTTGAAGAACAACTCGTCGCTAAAGCACATGAATACGGCATCCGAATTTTAGGGCCCAACATTGTAGGTACTCTTTCAAATGCAGAAAAACTAAATGCTTCATTCGCCCCGGTTTTACCCCTGGTTGGTAAAGGTGCCTTAGTTTCCCAAAGTGGTGCCTTATTAATCGCCATCGACATGGCAACCTTTACACGCCGTGTAGGATTTGAAAAACTGATCTCGATCGGAAATATGTCAGATGTTGATTTTGCAGATCTCATTGAATGGCTTGACAAAGATGAGTACACCAGCTCAATCTCCCTTTATATCGAAGGATTCAAAGATGGTCGCAAATTTATGGATGCAGCCAAAAAAGTATCAAAACCTGTAATTGCCCTCAAAGCTGGTGTTTCAGCTCATGGAGCAGCTGCGGCAGCATCGCATACTGGTTCATTAGCTGGAGCAGCAAAGGTTTATGGAGCGGCATTCCAGCAATCCGGCATTGTTCAGGCTTCTGATCTGGGTAACTTATTTGACTTATCCCTTGCTTTATCTCTGCAACCCCCAATGAAAGGCGAGAATTTGCTGATCATCACCAATGGCGGTGGTGTTGGTGTTTTAGCAACTGATGCAGCGGAGCGTTTCAATCTACCTTTGAAATTCGCGCCAAAAGATGTTCAGGATGAGTTGAAGAAACACATGCCAGCATTTGGTTCAGCAAAAAATCCTGTAGATCTTACTGGAATGGCTGGCTACGATTGGTATCACGATACTGTGAAATTCTCCTTTTCACATGAGTGGGTCGATGGGTTAGCAGTCCTTTATTGTGAAACCGCCATGACTGAACCAATGGACATTGCTGTAGGGATCAAGAAAGCGATCGACGATTCAGGCATCAAAGATAAACCAGTTTGTGTGTCATTTGTCGGTGGTAAAAAATCCGAGAAAGCAATGCAATGGCTGGTTGAAAATGGTATTCCTGCTTATGCGGGACCCGATCTGGCGATCAGTGCGTTATCCGCCTTGCGTGAATATGCCCGTATGAAAGAAATCGTTTTGGAGCCGGAAGAAAAATTAACAAACCTGGATAAACCAGCAGCTTTAGCTATTATAAAAGCTGCTCGTGAAGATGGACGTGATGCGCTTACTGAAATTGAGTCCAAACAGGTTTTTGCTGCTTATGGATTACCTATAACAGCGACAAAATTAGCCAAATCAGAAGACGAAGCTGTGGTTTTAGCAAAAGAAATTGGTTTCCCGATCGTAATGAAAATCGTATCACCCGAAATCCTGCATAAATCAGATGCCGGTGGGGTAAAAGTCAATATTAAAGACGAAGCATCCTGTCGAGAAGCTTACAAAACCATTCTCGTAAATGCAAAAGCTTATAATCCAGATGCTAATATCCATGGTATTGCCATTCAGGAAATGGCGCCCTGGGGAACAGAAGTTATTTTAGGTTCAGTCAACGACTCAACCTTCGGTCCTACGATGATGTTCGGACTTGGCGGGATTTTTGTGGAAGTTTTAAAAGATGTCACCTTCCGTGTAGCACCAGTTTCCAAGAGATCTTCATTACGGATGATTAGCGAAATCCGTGGTGCCCCCATTTTGGCTGGCGTTCGTGGAGAGGCTCCTCGTGATCGCGAAGTGTTAGCAGAAACCATCAGCCGATACGCAAATATGATTGTAGATCTGGCAGATGAAGTCAGCGAATCCGACGCCAACCCGGTCCTTGTATACGAAGAAGGCAAAGGCGTAAAAGTAGTTGATGCACGTATCATTTTGAAAAAATAAATTTTTTAGGTAGCCCAAAAGAGGTCGGATTTTTTCCGACCTCTTTTAAATGACCAATATAAACTTATTTATTTTTTCAGCAGATTTTTATAAGCACCGACCCAGGGTTCTCCAATCCGGTTATTCACTGCAATCTTAACATTATTAAACTTTTGGGCGGTTTTGGCTGCCATCATTGCAACCTGAGCCCAATCCTCATTAACTAAAGCTTCCCTCATCAGTTTACTGAATTGTAATGTCCATTCCCAATCAATACGAAACCGATCCGCTTTCACCCAATATCCACGTTTTTCCCAGGCTAAAACTGATACATCTATGCTTTTATAGATATCCTCAAGTCCCACAACAATATACGCAGTCAAATCCCTTGTATTTTCATCAGGTTGTGACTGTACCATCAGTTGCCGTATAGCCTTAACAATACTCTTCGTTAATTTTGTTCTTTCTTTCCCACTTCTGTCTGGATTAATTACTCTTCCCAATGCGCGCCTCTCCAATTTGATATCAACACTTTATTATATCTGATTATGAATGATTATTGACGCTCCGCCTGGTTACGCTTATAATTTGGACGCTGTGGGGAAGTGCTGGAATTGGCAGACAGGCATGACTTAGGATCATGTGCCGCAAGGCGTAGGGGTTCAAGTCCCCTCTTCCCCATAAAAATTTTTTATATATAAAGGATCGTCGCTTTGAAAATTGAAACCATTCCACAAGAAGATCATCAAGTAAAAATCGAAGCTGAATTCGAGGTTGAATTATTTGATAGTTTTAAACGTCGGGCTGCCAAGAAAATTGCCAAACAGGCAAAAATACCTGGATTTCGGCCCGGTAAAGCCCCTTATGATGTGATTTTACGCATGTATGGCGAAGGTGCGATTAATGAGGAAGCAATTGAACTGCTTATTGATGAACAATATGCAAAAGTATTGGATGAAGCTTCAGTGACTCCATCTGGTCCTGGTTCTTTGCAGGAAATCATCTCCATGGATCCGCCAAAGTTGAGTTTCTTAGTTCCACTCAAACCGGAAGTTGAATTGGGAGATTACAAATCTATCGAAATGGAATACAGTCCAGAACCCGTTTTGGATGAAGAAATCAATGAATTCCTCACCAGATTGCAGAAAAATTATGCGACTGCCGAACCAGCTGATAGACCCATCCAAAAAGGTGACGTCGCTTATTTTCAACTCACTGGTTTTGAAAACGAAGAAACCATTTTAGAGGAAACTCCAGTTCAGCTGGTGATTGGTGAAGATGATAAAAAAGACAATTGGCCATTTGAAGGTTTTTCGAATGAATTAATCGGTATGAGTGAAGGCGATTCGAAGGATATTGAATATTCATTCACAGATGAAGCGGAAGATGAGCGCTTCAAAGGAAAAAATGTCAAATTTGTCACTAATATTCAATCGGTAAAAACACTCACTTTGCCTGAATTAGATGATGAATTTGCGAATTCTCTGGGACAATTTGAGAACTTCGCAGAACTTGAACAGGCAGTCCGCGAACAACAAGAAATTAATAAAAAACAAGAATATGACGACAAATATTACTCAGATTTGATTGCAAAATATGAAGAAATCTCAACAGTCAAATTCCCACCTTTCATGGTTGAAGAAGAAATTGAACATATGTTGAAATCTTTGGAACGGGATCTCAAACAACAGAATTTGGATTTCGAAACATATTTGAAATTACTAAATTCTGATAAAGAAAAATACATCGAGGATAACGTTCGACCTGCAGCAATCAATCGTGTTAAAAGTACTTTAATCATTGAACAGGTTGCTCAGGAAGAGAAAGTTGAAGTAGCCAAAGAAGATATTGACGGAATCATTAATGACACTGTTCAAATGCTTCAAAATATGCCTGACCAAAAAGGTAAGAAAGCAAGATTAAATGATGAAATGGTGAATAATGTTGCTTATAATGCCATTTCTCGGTTGTACAACCAGCGAACACTGGAACGTATGAAAGCATTAGCTTCCGGTGAGACAGAAATAGAAGCAACTGAAGAAACATTGGAAGAGAGTTCCGATAATCCCACAGAAATCGTCGTAGAAAAGGAAATAGAAGCAACCGAAGAATCAGTTGAAAAGAGTTCCGAAGATCATACAGAAACCATCGTAGAACAGGAAATAGAAGTAGAATCAAATGAAAATGAAGAACAAGCTGAATCTGAGGGAGAGGAAACTCCCAAAGAATAAAATGAAAGGAGTAATATCAGGATTATGAGTATCCCTGAATTTTCATCTGTAATTCCAATGGTGATTGAATCCTCTGGCAGAGGTGAACGAGCATATGATATTTTCTCATTGCTGCTGAAAAATAGAATCATCATGTTGGGAACACCCATAAACGATCAGGTGGCGAATGTAACTGTCGCCCAATTACTTTTTTTGAGTAGAGAAGACCCTGAAGCAAGTATACAAATGTATATTAATTCACCTGGTGGTCATATTTATGCCGGGTTGGCGATCTACGACACCATGAAGATGATCCCTAACAAGATATCAACGGTGGCTGTTGGCATGACTGCATCATTTGGAACAGTGATCCTGGCTGCCGGCGAAAAAGGTCAACGTTATACCTTGCCGCATGCAACCATCCACATGCATCAACCCCTCGGCGGAGCACAAGGACAGGCATCAGATATCGAAATTCAAGCAAAAGAAATCCTGCGCTTGAAAGCCCGGTTGAATGAGATTATGGCAGAAAGCACCGGTCAAACCTTAGATACAATCGAACATGATACCGAGAGAGACTATTATCTCAGTGCTGAGCAAGCAGTCACCTATGGCCTGGTAGATAAAGTACTCGAAGTGCCAACAAAAAAGTAAAAACAAATAACGTGAGACAAAGCCGGACAGCGAGAAGCGATCCGGCTTTACATTTAAGTGAAAATCAACATGAATAAAATAAAATCGTTAATATTTGATATGGATGGGGTTTTATGGAAAGATCAGACCCCCATTGGTAATTTGGAGCACATTTTTCAAAATCTACTACACCATAATATCAAATATGCATTTGCGACCAATAACAGTACAAAATCCCCCTCTGAATATCAGGTGAAGTTGCATAAATTGGGGATTAATGCACAGGAAGAACAAATTATTACATCATCGACAACATTGGTTGATTTGCTAAAAGAAAAATTTCCAGATGGTGGACCTGTCCATATCCTGGGAGAAAATGGGCTGAGAGAAGCATTGCTGAAGAATGGCTTTTATCATTGTGATCGAAATGTTTTAGCAGTCGTTGGCGGATTAGATCGCCAGATAAATTATGAAAAAATAAAACTTGCTACTTTACTATTGCAACAGGAAGTTGACTTTTATTACACTAATGCGGACACGACCTTCCCAACACCAGAAGGAATCATTCCAGGTGCAGGATCCATTTTGCGTGCATTGGAAGTTGGTAGTGGTAGAAATGCCATTCTCGCCGGCAAACCAAAACCTAAAATGTTTGAAATTGCCATGAGAATAATCAACGTTTCACCGGAATCAACTTTAGTGATCGGTGATCGATTAGATACCGACATATTGGGAGGTCTTGAAGCCAATTGTCTCACGGCATTGGTTCTTACAGGTATTTCCACCTCAGAAGATTTGATAAACTCTGCTTACCAGCCGCATTTTGTTTTTGAGAATTTAGCAGATTTGGTCGATCACTTCAATCAGAATAATTGGGAAATAAAACCATGAAAACGATATTCTATGACTTATCTTATGAGCAATTGCTGGATGTGATTATTAACAAACTAAATCAACCATCATTTCGAGTGAACCAGATTTGGTCAGGAGTTTATAAGAATCTTTGGTCCAAACCGGAGGAATTTACAAATATTCCAAAATCATTGAGAGATAAACTATTTGACCTTTTCGAGTTTCAACCCATGCTTCCGATCCAATCCTTAAAATCAAATGATAATGAAACAGAAAAAATCTTATTCCAGTTACAGGACCAGAAGGCAATCGAGACAGTGTTAATGAAATACGACCAGCGACGGACTCTGTGCATATCTACGCAGGTCGGCTGCGCCATGGGCTGTGTTTTTTGTGCAACCGGGCAAATGGGATTTACACGGCATCTCACTGCAGGAGAAATCGTTGAGCAGGTATTATTTTTTGCAAGGCAATTAAAAGCAGTTGGTGAAAAAGTTACCAACATTGTATTAATGGGTATGGGCGAACCATTTCATAATTATGATGCGACCATGAAAGCTATTGACTGCTTAGGTGATCCAAACGGTTTTGGATTGGGTGCAAGAAGATTTACCATTTCAACAGTAGGACTGGTGCCCATGATCAAACGCTTTGCCGATGAAAAAAGACAGGTTAATCTGGCAATTAGTTTACATGCTGTGGATGACTCTGAAAGATCATCTCTTATGCCTGTTAACAAAAAATATTCCATCCAGGATATCATAGACGCCTGTAAATACTATATTGAAAAGACCAATCGCAGAATTACTTTCGAATGGGCATTGATTGCCGGCAAGAATGATAGTGAACAGACAGCCCAAAAATTAGCCAATCTACTAAAAGGGCTATTATGTCATGTCAATGCCATTCCCCTGAATCCGACCAGCCAATCCATCTATCAGGCATCAGACAGAGAACAGACAATTAAATTCCAAAAAGTACTGGAAAAGAATGGAATTCCGTGTACTATTCGCCTCAGGCGCGGAATTGATATCCAGGCAGGTTGTGGACAGTTGGCGATCCATCACTCAAGTTGACCTTATGTTATAATTTCACGCTATGGCAGATTTTCTCAATAAGTGGAAAAATAGTTTAGAGCGCACCAGAAAAGTCGCTTTTGGACGCCTGGCAAACTTTTTTGGAGCGACAGAAATCACACTGGATACCTGGGATGAGCTGGAATCTATGCTGATTCAGGCGGATATTGGTATTGATACAACGGGTGTCATCATCGCAAATTTAATCAACAAAGTTGAAAATGAAGGAATCATAACCACAGCCGATTTACGCCAACATTTAGCACTTGAGCTTCAGTCAAAACTTATCATGCCTGAAATCCCCGATTTTTCTGCTCAAAAACCTGCTGTCATCATGGTTGTAGGAGTAAATGGATCCGGGAAAACTACAACCCTGGCGAAATTGGGTATGAAATTCAAAAACCAGGGACAAAAGGTCCTCTTTGCAGCAGCCGATACCTATCGTGCGGCTGCCGTCGAACAACTGGAGGTTTGGGGAGATCGTCTGGGTATCCCGGTCATCGCTGGCCAACCGAATGCAGATCCTGGTGCTGTTGCATATGATGCAGTTCAGGCTGGAATTTCCAAGCAATATGACTTGGTATTCGTTGATACAGCTGGCAGATTACATACTCGATTCAATTTGATGGAAGAATTGAAAAAAGTAAATCGTGTCATCAGTAAAGCTTTACCAGGGGCACCCCACGCGACCTGGTTAATTCTGGATGCTACAACGGGCCAAAACGCACTGATGCAAGCCCGTGCCTTCAAGGAAGCTGTCAACATCAATGGAGTCATTCTCACAAAACTGGATTCCTCTGCAAAAGGTGGTATGGCATTTGCAATCCAAAAAGAATTAAATTTGCCTATTATTTTTGCTGGTTTGGGTGAAAAACCAGAAGATTTTCAAGAATTTGATCCAGCAGCTTTTGTTGATGGATTGTTAAATTAATTGGAGTATTCATGCAAGATATAATTGATCGCCTGGCAGACAGTATTGTCAAAATTAACGATCTACTGGAGCATCTTTGACTTACCAGAAAAAAAGTCAAGATTATCCGAGTTAGAAAAACTGGCTGAAAACCCTGACCTATGGGAGAATCGCGAAAAAGCACAGGGAATCTTAAAAAAAATCGTTGATCTCCGTGAAGAAATTCATGATTTAGAAAAACTTAAATTGCAGATTACTGATTCGCATGATTTAGCTCTTTTGGGTGAAGAATCGATTCGTCCAGACCTCGAAAGGGAATTAATTGATATAGAACACCAACTTGACCAATTGGAACTAAGCACCCTCCTTTCAGAAGAATACGATCATGGAAATGCCTTACTGGCAATTCATGCTGGTGCAGGTGGCACCGATTCTCAGGATTGGGCTGAAATGCTTGAGAGAATGTATCTGAGGTGGGCAGAAAAAAATAATTTTAAAGCAGAGATTCTCGATAGATCGGTTGGAGAAGAAGCGGGCATCAAAAGTGTAACCATTTCCATTGATGGAAGATATGCATATGGATATTTGAAATCCGAAAAAGGAGTCCATCGCTTAGTCAGATTATCTCCATTTGACGCTGCCCATCGCCGGCATACTTCATTCGCTCAGGTCGAAATTTTGCCAGATATTGATCAAGACAATATGCCCATTGAAGTTCCACAGGACGATGTTCGTATTGACATTTTTAAGTCATCTGGGGCTGGTGGGCAAAATGTTCAGAAAAATAGCACAGCGATCCGTTTACTCCATATTCCAACCGGGATCATTGTCACCTGCCAGAATGAACGTTCCCAGTTACAGAATCGCGAAAATGCTTTTCGGGTTTTGAAAGCAAAATTACTTGAAATAAGAAGAGTAGAACAGGAAAAGGAATTATCCAAATTACGTGGGGTTTATCAGAAAGCAGAATGGGGAAGTCAAATTAGATCCTATGTGCTGCACCCTTATCAGCTAGCAAAAGACCATCGTACAGAATTTGAGTTTGGTAACGTCAATGCGGTTCTGGACGGTGATTTGAATGGATTTATTGAAGCGTACCTCAAATACAATATCGACTAAGAATCTTATTTCAAATCAAAAAAAACCTCCCACCATTAAGAGGTTTTTTTTTATTTTGCCTTCGTTTTTATTAATCCAGAACAGCAGCCAACTCAATTAAAGATTTATCAAGTGTCTTTTTATTTGCGACAACTTCCGCCAGTGGAGTAAATGTAATCTTCGATTGCATCCAACCGGTCAAGACACCATATATTCCATTTGCCATCGCTTCTACTGCCCCTGATCCCAAACGACTGGATAATAATCGATCATAAGCGGAAGGATTGCCACCTCGTTGTATATGACCAAGTATCGCTACACGCAAATCAAAACCCAACATTTCATGATGATCCTTAAAGTAATTCGATAATTTCTCAGCATTATACTCTGCACCTTCAGCAACAATGACAATCGCATGTGCTTTTCCTTTTTGGTATGCTTCTTCAATTTGTTTGGCAATATCCTCAGGTTTCGTTGGCACTTCGGGGATAATAACTGCTTCAGCACCACCTGCAAGAGCTGTCATCAGTGCAAGATAACCACAATCACGTCCCATAACTTCCAGCAAGAATGCTCTCTGGTGGGATGATGCAGTAGTTTTTAATCTATCAACAGCTTCCAGGGCAATATTAAGTGCTGTATCAACTCCAATGGTGATCTCCGATCCGTACAAATCATTATCAATCGTGGATGCCACTCCAACGACTGGAAAACCTAACTCGGAAAGCTTAAATGATCCAGTTTGTGAACCGTTTCCACCGATGACAATTAATCCTTCTATGCCCATAGAATTTAAGTTTCTGATCGCTTTTTTCTGGCCAGCTTCAGTCTTAAATTCCGAAGATCTGGCACTACCCAACATTGTGCCACCTCTTTGCATGATCCCGCCGACGTCTCTCGGACCTAGATGGTTAAAATTCCCTGCAAGGAGTCCAGAGTATCCATTCTTAACGCCATAAACTTCCCACCCTTTTGATACGCCCGAGCGAACTACCGCTCGTATCGCAGCATTCATTCCGGGTGCGTCTCCGCCACTTGTCAAAACTGCTATTTTTTTCACAGAAAACCTCCCAAAAATTTGGAAATGAATTTGAAAATTTTATCACAAATAAAGCTTCTAAATATCTCACCAAATCCATATTGAAATAATTATGACAGAAAAGTTAAAAAAATATGTACTCTTACAGTATAAATCTTTTTCAAAGTTATGTAATATTACTTTGGTTTACTCTTACTTTTACCTCAAAAATAACTGCACTGTTTCACTCATAGAAAATTAATTCATATGAAGGAATTTCAATGACAGATTACAGAATAAAAAAACATCCAATCCTTCCAATCCCTGAGCAAGAAGAGATCCACTTCTTCTGGAAAGGTCAATCCCTCGCAGCAAAAAAAGGGGAAACAATTTCCGCTGCTCTATTCGCGAATGGCATCAGGGTATTTGGACATCACCACAAAGATCAATCTCCCCAGGGCATCTTTTGTGCGAATGGTCAATGTTCGCAATGCATGGTTATGGTGGATGGAATACCGATAAAAGCATGTATGGAAGAAGTAACGGAAGGAATAATTGTTGAACCTTTGGATGGTTTTCCAGTTTTGCCAAAAATTGAAGATATTCCTGACATGAATAAAATCCCGGAAATATCGATTCCCGTTTTGATTATTGGAGGGGGACCAGCTGGACTCTCAGCGGCTTTGGAATTAGGTAAATTAGGTGTTGAAGTAATTTTATTAGATGATAAACATCGACTGGGTGGAAAATTAGTTTTACAAACGCACCGATTTTTTGGTTCGACAAAAGCTGTTTTTGCTGGTACCCGTGGCATTGATATTGCCACAAAATTAGAAGATGAATTACGTGAGTATTCATGCGTTGATATCTGGTTGAATTCAACTGCATTGGCTGTATTTTCAGACAAAAAAGTGGGAGTATTGAAAAACGGAGATGCATATATTCTCATCAAGCCAGAAATACTTTTGGTTTCATCCGGGGCTCGAGAAAAATTTATCACATTTAACGGAAATACCTTGCCAGGTGTTTACGGTGCAGGAGCGTTTCAAACGCTTGTAAACCGCGATCTTGTGCGACCTGCAGAGAAATTATTCATCATTGGTGGCGGTAATGTAGGCCTGATCACCGGTTATCATGCATTACAGGCAGGTATCGGAGTTGTTGGCTTAGTGGAAGCACTACCCGAATGTGGTGGCTACAAGGTTCACAAAGATAAATTGATGCGTATGGGCGTGCCCATCATGACTTCGCACACAATCCTGAGCGCAAATGGGAAGGATAAAGTTGAGTCAATAACAATAGCTCAGGTAGATGATAAATTTCATCCGATTCCAGGAACAGAAAAATCTTTTGAGTGCGACAGTATTCTTGTGGCTGTGGGGTTGGATCCTGTAAATGAATTTTATAAAAAAGGTGTCGAATATGGAATAAAAACGTTCGTTGCAGGTGATGCCGAGGAAATCGCTGAAGCATCCGCTGCGATCATCGCAGGAAAAATCCGGGGTATGGAGATTGCTCAGGGATTAGGGCTGGATATTGGTTCGGTGCCTGAATCCTTGTACCGCACATCTGAAATTCTAAAGTCAAAACCCGGAGCAAATAAGAAAATTCAATACCCGGAAATTGAAGAGGGTGTTTTTCCCATCATTCATTGTACGCAGGAAATCCCATGTGATCCTTGTTCGGCATTATGTCCGCATGGATTAATCTTCATTGATACAAAAGATATTCGCAGTACGCCTGTTTTTCTAGGTGATGGTTTTTGTTGCGAGGTTTGTGAACAATGCGTGGCAGGATGTCCTGGTTTAGCGATCACGCTTGTTGATTATCGCAGCAACCTTGATATGCCCATTATTTCTGTTCCATACGAATTCAATCGTGATCCTATCCAGGAAAAAGATGTAGTGACTGCAATGGATACTGAAGGAAACCTTTTAGGAGAATTCGAAGTATTGTCCGTACACACAATTCCGACCAGTGATCGTACATTAGTCGTTCATTTACAGGCACCTAGAGCAATTGCCTCAAAAATCGCTGGAATACGCATGCAGGAAAGTCAAATCACCCACCCCATGGATCATTATATTGAACATTTGGATGACGACATGATTGTCTGTCGTTGTGAACGCGTTAAAGCAGGTGAAATTCGTTCACTGATTCGACAGGGAATCCGGGATTTCAATGAAATCAAAACCGTCACTAGAGCCGGAATGGGTTCCTGCGGTGCTAAAACTTGTACCTCAATTATCAAACGGATTTTTAGAGAAGAGGGCATTCCAGATGATGAAGTAACAGATCAAACCAAAAGACCTTTGTTTATGGAAGTACCATTAGGTATTTTCGCAGGAGTAAATGGAGATGAGGATTTAATTGATGACTAAGCTGAATTTCCCACATTATGATGTGATTATTGTTGGTGCAGGGTCAATTGGTGCTCCTACTGCATTTTTCCTTGCTAAATCCGGTTTTAAAGTATTGATCATCGACAAATTTCCCAGTGTTGGTCAGGGGTCTTCCAAACGAGCCATTGGGGGTATTCGTGCCACTCATTCCGATCCTGCCAAAATTCGATTATGTCTGCGTTCCATTGAAATATTCTCCACCTGGAAAGAATTGTATGGGGATGATATCGATTGGTACAAAGGTGGATACACCTTTGTAGCTTATCGCGAACAGGAAGAAAGAACACTGAAAGAATTATTACGAAAACAGAAAGAATTCGGGCTTGATATTAATTGGTTGAATAAAGAAGAGTTTTTGGAAATTGTGCCTGATATCAACCCAAATGGTTTATTGGGAGGAACTTATTCTCCTGATGATGGCAGCGCCTCACCACTCCTGGCAACCCATTCATTTTATCGACGTGCTTTGGACCTGGGTGCTGAATTTCATTTTAATGAATCGATTGAGGAAATAATTATCTCCAATGGAAAAATAAAAGGCGTTAAAACCAATCTTTCGACATATGGGACAGATGTATTGATTAATGCAGCAGGACCCTGGGCAAAACAGGTGGCCAAATTAGCAGAGATTGACATTCCTGTGGATCCTGATAGCCATGAAGCAGCCATTACCGAATCAGTCGCTCATTTCTTAAACCCGATGGTGGTGGATATTCGCCCACAACCAGGATCATCAAATTTCTATTTCTACCAACACTCAACCGGACAAATCATCTTTTGCATCACGCCGAAACCAAACATCTGGGGTTTCAACGTGGAAGAAACAAGCGAATTTTTACCTATGGTAGCGAAAAGAATGATTGATGTGATGCCCAGGTTACAAAATATACGAGTCCGTAGAACTTGGCGGGGTTTATATCCAATGACACCCGATGGTTTCCCGATCATAGGTTGGGCAAAGAATGTTGAGGGTTTTTTGCATGCTTCTGGAACATGCGGTCAGGGATTTATGCTGGGTCCAGGGATGGGTGAATTATTACAACGCTTTGCGACCAACTCCCTTACGTATCAAGATCATGAAATACTTCCATTTGTTGCCCCTGACAGGGATTTCAGCGGACAGGAATTACTAAAATAAAATAGAAAAATTAGCAGAACGCAATTTATATGAAGTAGGAAATTATTCTAAATTCAAAATTGGTTTTTATTTAATAAAATGTTCTTCTATCCATGATAGTAATTTTTGTTAATATTTTATATACCAGCACAAAATCATAAACAAATTCATTTTCTTGGATATAATCTAGCTCGAGAGAATACATAATGAAAATTGAAGCATTAATGGATTCATTACCAGAAAATTACAATTTCGTTGATCGCGAAATGGTAATGAAAGCATACAAATTTGCAGAAAAAGCTCACGAAGGCCAAAAACGTGTTTCCGGCGAGCCTTATATTACCCATTGTGTATCTGTCGCAGCAATACTCGCAGAAATGAAAGTTCCTCCTGCAGTCGTCCTTGCAGGATTATTACACGATACGGTTGAAGATAGTGCTACCACCACCTTGGATATAAAGAATAATTTTGGAGAAGAAATCGCCAGGCTGGTAGATGGAGTCACAAAATTAACCAACCTGCCACGAGTATCCCGTGGCGATCAGATAAGTAAAAAAGATTCCATCTTGCTAACCGATGCGCTCGAAAATGACGAGGACAGCAATGATGATATTTTTCCGTCTGTAAGAGATCGAAAAAAAGACTTAAGTAATGAGACATTAAGAAAAGTCTTTCTGGCGATGGGTGATGACATCAGAGTGGTTCTGATCAAATTAGCTGATCGCCTTCATAATATGCGTACACTTGGGTATATGCCAGAAAGCAAAAGAAAAAGAATTGCACAGGAAACCCTTGATATTTTTGCGCCACTGGCAAATCGGCTTGGTATCTGGCAGGTCAAATGGGAACTTGAAGATCTCGGATTCCGCTATGTAAGCCCGGAAAAATACAAAGAAATCGCCAATAATCTCTCCATCCGCAGAGGCGATCGCGAACAGGAAATCAACCAAATCAAAGATAACTTAAAAAGGATTCTTTTGAATGCTGGTATCAAGAATATCGAAATTTCGGGAAGATCCAAGCATATTTTTTCAATATACAAAAAAATGATCGAAAAAGATAAACCCTTCGATATGGTTCTTGATTTGCGAGGTGTCAGACTTATTGTGGATGATGTTCCCAGTTGTTACGCCGCATTAGGTGTGATTCACACGCATTGGCGTCCCATTCCACATGAATTTGATGATTATATCGCTGCACCAAAAGACAATTTTTATCAAAGTCTTCACACCGCAATCATTTATGCAGATGGGAAACCACTCGAAGTTCAGATCCGAACAGCAGAAATGCATCAGAACGCAGAATTTGGTATTGCTGCACACTGGCGATATAAGGAGCGTGGTCCACGTGACCAGACCTACGAACAACGCATCAATTGGCTCAGACGCTTAATGGAATGGCGTCAGGAAGTGGAAGATGCACAGGAATTTGTCGATGGAATGAAGAGTGACGTCTTCCAGGATCGCGTGTATATATTCACACCCCGAGGAGATATTATTGATCTTCCATCCGGTGCAACCCCTATCGATTTTGCCTATCATGTGCACACAGAAATTGGGAATCGCTGTCGTGGAGCAAAAATCAATGGGAAATTAGTATCCCTCGATTATGCACTTAAAACCGGTGATCAGGTTGAAATATTAACTGCCAAGCAAGGTGGTCCAAGCCGTGATTGGTTAAATTCCAACCTGGGTCTGGTGAAAACACAAAGAGCAAAATCTAAGATCCGAAACTGGTTTAAGAAGCAAGATCGCGATCAAAATGCCAGTCAGGGCAAATTGATGTTAGAACGAGAGATCAAAAGATTGGGATTGAAGAATTCAAGTTTGGAAGATTTACTTTCAAATTATGATCTTAAGAACATAGAGGATTTATACGTAGGCATTGGTTGTGGAGATATTTCTATCAGTCGGGTCATCAGCCAACTGGTTGATACCGAACCAGAAACCGAAGACCCATTATTGATCCCTAAACCACCGTCTGACCAACCTATTTCCAGCGATTCAATAACTGTTCTGGGATTAAAAGGACTTTTAACAGTTTTAGCTCGCTGTTGTAAACCAGCTCCGGGTGATGATATTGTCGGTTACATCACACGTGGACGTGGAGCTACAATTCACCGGGCAGATTGCCCCAATATGCTTCGAATGACGGACAGAGAGAGAATCGTAAAAGTATCCTGGGGCGAACTACATAAAACCTACCCGGTAGCCATTCAGGTCAAAGCATATGATCGCCAGGGATTAATGGGTGATATATCAAATGTTCTTAGTTCAGAGGGTGGAAATCTGGTTGACATTGAATTGAAAGTCTCACATAATCTAGCAACCATAAAATTGGTTGTTGAGGTGAGTGATATTTCTCAACTCAGTCGATTATTAACTCGCATTGAAAATTTACCAAATGTCATGGAAGCTTACCGAATGCGATCATCATAAATAATAGGAAAGAACACTTGGAAAAATTATTATCTGTAGAATCAGCAAGAACGATCATTCTTGAAAAATTTAAGATGAAAAATAGTGTTTTATTACCCATAAACCAATCCATGGGGAAAATTTTATCTAAAGATATCTTTGCGATCTTGAACCTTCCACCGTTTAATAACTCAAGCATGGATGGATTTGCAGTGCTTTCTGAAAACATCAGGGGTGCAACAGAAGAAAATCCGATTGAGTTGAAAATCATTGAAGATATCGCTGCGGGCACAGCTCCGAAGCATCAAATAAATCCAGGTCAGGCATCCAGAATTATGACCGGCGCGCCTTTACCTCCTGGAGCAGATGCTGTCGTTCCGGTGGAATTCACCAATTTTTCCGATCGATATTACCAAAAAGAATTACCATCCCACATTTACGTTTACAAATCAGTTTCATCGGGCGATTACATTCGACCAGAAGGTCAGGATATTCAGGTTGGAGAAAAGATTTTTTCTAAAGGGCATCTATTAAGGCCACAGGATTTAGGATTCCTGGCTGCCCAGGGTTTTGGTGAAATTGAAACTGTGCAGCAACCTGTCATTGCATTATTATCCTCAGGAGATGAACTCACCCAACCAGGAGAAACTTTGTATCCTGGAAAAATTTACGATTCGAACACCATCACCATAAAAACCTTGTTGGAATCCTTTGGCGCAAAAGTAATTGATCTGGGGGTTGCCAAAGATGATCTTCAGGATATAAAAAACAAATTACTGAATATCCAGACATTGCACATAGATTTACTCGTTTCTACTGCTGGAGTGAGTGTTGGTGTGTATGATTTCATTCGGGATGTTATTCTGGAAGATGGAAATTTAAGCTTCTGGAAAGTCAATATTCGGCCTGGTAAACCTCTAACCTTTGGAGAATATCAGAAAATTCCATTCATCGGCCTGCCAGGAAACCCCGTTTCAGCCTTCGTCTCTGCGCTGGTCTTCATAAAACCGATTATTAATCAACTACTCGGAATTCAAGAAAAATTGATCCTCCATTCAGCAATAATAGTAGAGGAAATCATTTCGGATGGGCGCGAAAGTTACTTAAGGGCTGACATTTCAATTAATCAGGGAAACTACCAGGCCAGGTTGGCAAGCCATCAGGGGTCTGGGAATATCTTTTCATTAGTTTGTGCAAATGCTTTACTGATTATTCCAGCTGGTGTAAAATCCGTGCCTAAAGGGAACGAGGTAAACTTTTTTTGGATTTAACAAACACATGAATATCAAAAAAGTAACTGTTATTATTGCAATCCTGGGCATCCTGGATGCAATCTATCTGACAATCATAAAATTTACAGATAATAAAGCTTTGTGTATTGAAGGTATTGGCGATTGTTGGACAGTAAACAACAGTAGTTATTCAGAATGGAATGGAATACCTATATCAATTTTCGGAATATTAGCTTATTCGACAATAATTTCGATTTTAATTTTACAAAATAGAGTAAAATTCCTTGTCGATTTTGGCAGCATATTTGTATTTGGTATTGCATTAACAGGATTATTATTTTCAATTTACTTGACGTACTTACAATTTGCTGTTATTAAAGCGGTTTGTCCTTTTTGTATCATTTCGGGGATCACTATGACAATAGTTTTTATTCTTTCTCTCATTAATTTACTCATTGATCAAAGAGAAACTAATCTAGACCAAATATGATTTATCAGGAGGAATTTTTAAATGCCAAAAATTAAATGTCATTATGAGGATTGTGAATTTCTAGATGAAGGTTTTTGTTCAGCCGCATTGATAGAGCTGGATCCGGATAAAGGATGCATAACCTACACACCCTCGGCAGATTCAATACCTGAAGAACCCTGGGATAATGACGAAGATGATGAAGTAGATGAATGGGGTGAATTGACCAGTTTAGAAGAAGAAGATGAAGATGACTGGCTCGATGAGGATGAAGAGTACTAAATCAAAGAAAAGCAGCTGAAAAGGCTGCTTTTTTGTCTTATAAACCAAAAAAAGTGGACTTGCCACTTCTTTTGCTAGCTGGGGGTAGAGGATTCGAACCCCTACATACTGATCCAGAGTCAGTTGTCCTACCGTTAGACGAACCCCCACTGACCTCGCAAGTTTATCATAATCAGAATTCGTTGTACAGGTCTCCAATTCCAGTTTTGGCAAAATTACCAGGACATTTTAATTCTGTTCCAACGGCTTCTCCAACATTTTAATTGCATCTTCTAATCTCGAAATTACTTTTTCTCTACCGATAATTTCCATTGTTTCAAATAAGGGCGGGCTAACCATTCTTCCTGTGACGGCTACGCGCAATATACCGAAAACCTGACCGGGTTTATAACCCAACTTTTCGACCAATTCCCGCATGGGTGGCTCAGCCATTTCGTGAGTAATTTGGGGTAGTTGTGTGATGACCTGGTAAATTTCCTTAAGAATGTTTAAAGATTCCAACTGTGTTGTATTTTTTGCAACCAATTCGCTTGCTGTTACTTCAACATCTTCATCAAAAATAAACCCTCCCAAATCAGGAGCATCATCCAGTGTTTGTAGTCGTTCCTGAATAATCGGCGTGATCTTTTCGAGTTTTTCTAAATTTACTTCGATTCCTTTTTCAACGAAGAATGGGTGAATCCTATTGGTTAGATCAGGTATGCTCAAATTGCGAATGTGTAATCCGTTAAAATGGTCAAACTTTGTAAAATTAATCGCTGCCGGAGAAGGATTGAGTTTATCAAGGCTAAATTTTTCAATCAGATCATCCAACAAGAAGAATTCAGTGTGATCGTCATAGCTCCAACCCATCAAGGCAATCCAATTTACAACCGCTTCTGGAATATAACCCAATTCACGTAAATCTTTGATAAAAATGGATTTCCCATCCTTTGCCAGATCCATTGCCTCCCGTTTGCTCATTTTACCTTTGCCGGAAGGTTTAAGGAATACACTCAGGTGCACCCACACCGGTTCTTCCCAACCAAATGCTTTGTGAATCAAACTGTGTAAGGGAAAGGTTGGCAGCCATTCAGATCCGCGTAATACATGTGTGATTTTCATCAAATGATCATCCACCGGTGCAGCCAGATGATATAAAGCCAGTCCATCTGATTTAACAATAATGTAATCATCCAGTGTACTGTTATCCACCACAATTTCACCCCTGAGATGATCATGAACGATCGTGGTACCGGTTTTAGGTGTTTTAAATCGTACCACATGGTTTTCACCATTCTTAATTCGATGGTCAGCTTCTTCTAAAGGAATATTTCGGCATGTGCCGTCATATTTTGCATGAAATTTGTTGCGGATTTGTTCTTCTCTCACTGCTTGTAATCGTTCAGGGGTGCAAAAACAATAAAATGCATGGCCAGCTTCAACCAATTGTCGAGCATATTGTTGATAGATCTCTTTTCGTTCCGATTGCCGATATGGACCGAATGCTCCACCTTTATCAGGACCTTCATCCCAATCCAATCCCAACCAATGTAGCCCATCCAATAGTTCTTGTTCAGCACCTTCAACATATCTTTTCTGGTCTGTATCCTCAATTCTTAAAATAAATTGGCCACCTGTTTGTTTGGCTAATAAATAATCATATAAAGCAGTACGGGCACTTCCTAAATGCATGTGTCCTGTCGGTGAGGGTGCAAAACGAACTCTAGCTGGTTTCATTGATTTTTTCTCCATTTTATTCTCTATGTCTATGCGCAGAAACACTTTCCACAAATCCGATTCCCAGTAACAGGGAGGCTAACGAGCTGCCTCCATAGCTAATAAATGGTAATGTTAATCCAGTGACCGGTATTACGTTCAAATTAACGCCTATATTAACAGCCATTTGAAAAAAGAGCAGAGTACCCACTCCATAAGCAATTAATTGTCCAAACATATCAGAAGCCTTCTGTCCAACCCGGAAACACCTGTAAATTACAAATACCAGAACCGACATAATAAAGATAGTACCTACAAATCCAAATTCATGTGCCATAGCTGAAAAAATAAAATCGGTATGTCGGACTTTTAAGAAACGCAGCTGCACCTGCGATCCCTGACCGTATCCCATCCCTAATAGTCCTCCAGAACCGATAGAAATTTTCGCCTGATCCACATTATATGTTTCTCCGTATCGTGCGGTCGGATCAGGAAAAAGAAAATTAAAAATTCTTTTTTGTTGATAATCTTCCAGAAAATTGAAACCAATGAATCCTAAAATAATGCCAACCCCAGCAAAAATCAGTAAATATTTAAAAGGCAATCCAGCATACCACAACAGCACGAACCAGATCACAAAAATCACAATCGACATGCTTAAATTCGGCTGAATAAAAATCCACAACACCACAAACGCAGTTATAAGAAAACTCTTCAATATCCAATTTAAATTTTTATCCTGATCCTGGGTTTTATAAAAATAATCAGCCAGAATCACTATCATGATTGTTTTTACAAGCTCTGAAGGCTGAATGAGAATAACTCCCGTATCAAACCATCTCGCAGATCCGTATACTGCTGTTCCAATAACATAAATACCCATTAGAATCACAACAGAAAAGATGTACATTATCCGTGTCAACGATGATAAATAGCGATAATCAATTAAAGAAGTCAGGAATAATACAACAAAACCACCAACAACAAAAATTACTTGTCGTGAAACAGAAATTGCAATTTCTTGATTTCCTGCAATAGCAGATTGAATCATCGCTATTCCAAATATGCATAGGATGAGCACTCCCCCAAATAATAAGTAATCAAATTGTTGCCAGAATTCTCTTTTAAACATGATAAATTTTAATCAGGAAAATCTCCTTATTTTCTACGATTCGGAGTTGAGGAAATCGGAATATCTGCAATTAATCGATGTTCTTTGCCTTCCTGTGTCATATTAATCTTTACTTTGTTCGGTTCAATATGAATATATTTAGAAATCACATCGATTATTTCATTTTTTAAGCTTTCCAGTTGACCAGGTGTTATATCAGTGCGATCATGGATTAACACCAACTTCAATCTTTCTTTAGCAGTATTAGCACTTTTCTTCTCTTTACCAAAAAGTTTTTCGAGGAAATTATCCATTAATCACCTCTAAATTTCATCATTTTTGCCAATTTGTTAATAAATCCATTGTTCGCTTCAATGTCCATAAACGGAACCTCTTCTCCAAGCATTCTTTTTGCTGTATTATGAAATGCTTGCCCGGCTTTTGAATTATTCGCAAATGACACTGGCTGCCCACGATTGGAAGCGACAATCACCGATTCGTCTTCAGGAATAACACCGATTAATTTTATGGCCAATAGCTCAAGCACATCATCTGTGCTGAGCATATCACCTCTTTTTGTTAATGCGGGATTTACTCGATTTAAGATAAGTTGTGCAGGTCCTTTTTCTTCTGCTTCGACCAGACCAATGATTCGATCTGCATCTCTTACCGATGAAACTTCTGGATTCGTTACTACAAGAACTAAATCAGCCGGTGCTAAAGCGTTGCGAAATCCCCGCTCAATACCTGCTGGTGAGTCGATGATGATCCAGTCCATTTCGTCTTTTAATTCTTCACACAACCGGATCATATCACTTGGTGAAACCGCACTTTTATCGCGTGTTTGGGCAGCAGGGATCAGGAAAAGTTCAGGTAAGCGTTTATCACGGATCATTGCCTGTCGAATTCTACAACGACCTTCAACCACATCAACGAGATCATAAACAATTCTATTTTCAAGTCCTAAAATTACATCTAAATTTCTTAAGCCAATATCGCCATCGATACAGACAACCTTTTGATTTTCTTGAGCTAATGCTACTGCTAAATTGGCCGAGGTAGTCGTTTTTCCGACACCTCCTTTTCCACTAGAAATTGTCACTACTTTTGCATTCATTAATGTGTTTTACCTCGACTTTGGATTCCATGTTTCTGCAACAACCTGTCCGGCTATAATTTTTGCCACTTCTGGTTGGGGTTTTCCTTTTCGTTTTGGAGATATGGCGATAATACCAGCTATACGCAATTGGGTGGGGTTTAAGTCCAATGCACAAACAGTAGCGTTCTGATCTCCATCCACGCCTGCCTGCACCACTCCCTGACAGCGTCCCCAGACAATCACACTTCCACCTGCGATAATTTCACCACCCGGATTCACATCTCCGAAGATTATGATATGTCCATTAGAAACTACCTTAAACCCAGAGCGAATTGTTTTGCGAAGAAAAATTGCATCCTCCCCTGGGATGGAAGATTCGATTGATTTTATAATCCGTTCTGGTTTTGGAACCGATATTCTGGTTGCCAAACCCAAATCCTGAGCTGTTAATTCAGTAACCGGTGAATTTGATAATATCGCCCATAAAATAATATTTTTATCCGCGAGACGATCGCGTAAAGTTCCCAAATCAGCTGCATGAAGAATACGATTGCCGACATCCATTGCTAATTTTGCGCCTTGGAAAAATTTTTCTTTTTCAGTGATTTTTTCCATTAGAGACGCAAAAATATCATGCCAATCTCCTTCCCCCAAAGTAATCAATAAGCCTTCTCTAATACCTTTAATTTGTATCGAATCGGGTTGTTTCAATCGGATCATTCCTAAATCAGGTTTCATCAAAGGTTTAATTATAGCATTAAGCCTTGCACTTATTGATTGATTTCTAAACCCTGATCTACTGCTTTAAGTGCAAAATATGTTGCCAAAATATCCCGAACAACAGGACCACTCAATACAGCCCCCTCATCTCCATCATAAACAAAGACCACTACTGCTATTTCCGGGTCATCATAGGGAGCATACCCAACATACCATGCGTGAGCTGGCCAACTTCCTGGAAAACAAATGTTTTTTTCCTGGGCTATGTTGTCGCAATATTCAGCTGTCCCAGTCTTTCCAGCTGAAGGAACTGTCTCACCACGAAAGATTAAAGCCGAAGTCCCATCCACAACTACTTCCCTGAGTGCTTCCTTGTTTTTTTCTATCACCCACGGTTCAACCGTCTTAAATTCACCAGTTGTTCGGAAATTTTCATCATATACCTGAATAACAGGATCTTTTGTGACATCTCGGACCTGAACAGGAGTAAATGGTTGGATTACATTCCCTTCGGCATCCAGAATCTCTTTTACCAAAGTAGGCTTCATCATTACGCCATCATTGGCAATTGTCGCGAATGAGACCAATACTTGAATAGGTGTTGATAGCACATAACCCTGTCCCATTGTAGCTATATATGTATCACCTGTAGACCAGTTTTCACCAACATTGATTCTCTTCCAGGTAGGGTCAGGAATTAATCCTTTCATTTCTCCAGGCAATTCGATGCCTGTGATTTCACCATACCCTAAGGCCTTTGCATATTCACCAATTCTCCAAATATTCAATCCAACCGGTACTTCATCTCCATATCCACCCCCAACTTTATAGAAATATACATCACAGGATAATGCCACACCTCTTATAAAATCAACTGTTCCGTGTCCTGCACCAGTGGTTTTGTAGGTGTAACAAACGTAATCTCGCTGTCTTCCCGGGTCATTTGGCGAAAATTGTTCCTGAATGGTAATTTTTCCTGGGTCAAAAATTGTCGTTTCTGGCCGGACAACATTTTCATTTAAGATTCCTACAGCAGGAGCAAGTTTAAAAACGGAGCCAGGTGGGTGCTCTGCTGAGATGGCGTGATTAAATAATGGTTTTCTGGGATCTAATTGCAATTGGTTGTAATAGTAAGATGGAATAATCCTTGCCAACCGATTATTTTCAAAGGTTGGATAGCTAACCAGAGCCAGAATTTCACCAGTTTTTGGGTTCATAGCTATGACAGCACCTACGTTATATTTTTCAACTCCTTTTAGCAGGTTGTATTTTTGCATATTTGCCAGTAAAGCTGTTTTTGCCGCTGCCTGCAATCTGGTATCTATCGTTAATTTTATGTTATTTCCAGGTACGGCAGTTATTGGTACTTCAAGATCGCGAATGATTTGACCAGCCCCATCAACTTCAACCACTCGTTTTCCATTTGTTCCTAACAAATTCTCATCGAGGTACTGTTCCACACCTGCATACCCGACTTTATCCCGATTAGAAACAAAGCCCAAATCCTCATAATAATCAACCTGTGAGGCTGGGATGGGTCCCAAAAAACCAATTACTTCTGAAGTCAACTCTCCGGTAGGATAATCTCGAACTGCTACAATTTCTATATCAACCCCAGGCCAATCACCCTTTCTTTCTCTGATCACCATGGCTGTTTGAGGATCTATATCACATTTCACCTGAACAGGACTGAAAGGGGCATTTGTGTCTCCAATATAAACTATCTCCTTTATCCCAAAATCGTTATAACATGGAGTAAAGTTTTTGATCGCCTCTTCATCATCAATATTACTAGTTGTTACAGGAATATCAATCAACTCAGAAAGTTCCCGATAGATCCGCTGCATATCCCCGTTAGGGTTGTATGTGTCTACATCTGGTAACAATGCAGGAGTGATCACAACGTTATATGATGCAATGTTCCTTGCGAGAACAAATCCATTTCGATCATAAATAATCCCCCTTTGGGTAGGTTCACTAATCTCCCGAATGCGATTCTCATTTGCCTGGTCCAAATAAGCTGAACCTTCAATGACCTGCAGAGAAAATAAACGAAAAACATAAAAAGACAGAACGGCAGTCATTACAATAAAAAAAACAATAACTCTCCACTTCTGTACTCTGAATTGATCTAGAATGGATTGATTCATGCTTCCTCCGCTAATGGATAGACCCATCGATGTAATTCATTAACCAGAAGATACATTGGTATTGCAGCGATTAAATTAATGAATATACTCGGTAGAATTACCGATTGAAAAACTTCCTCAGCTACCATCGTTATTCCGGACAATTGTAAATAAAAACCAAAAATAACGAGATGAAGAAAAGTGAAAAAAGCACTAAAAATTAGCATGCTTACGATAGGTAATTGTTGAATGTTATTCTTACTCCAAAAAACTACAAAGACAAGAATACTGTAGATACTTAGAATGATGATTACTGGTTCTGCCGAAATCAGGTAAATAAAAAAAACTGTGATGATTGAATAAATGATAACATCAACAAATTCAGTCTTTTTTTGAATAATCCAGGCAATGACACCCAGCATTAATAGATCAATTTTTCCAGCAAGGATTTGAATGTTGCTGAATATTCCCAATTGCAGCATAGCAATAATTAACACAAAAAATAAAATTAAAATCTTTCTCATATTATTCTGTTTGATCAGGGATTAATGGTGTGGTATCCACTGGCCTGAAGTTTTTTATCACCAAAACTGCTTGCAATTGTGAATAGTCAATGATGGGTTGGATGGTAGCAGTTTGGAATAATTCATTTTCAAATTTACGAACAGTAATTACCTGACCAACGATTATATCCATCGGATAATTTCCACCAAGCCCAGAAGTTAAGATGACTTCTCCAGGTTCGAGATTCGCGTCCTGGGGCACCATATCCAGGTTTATTTCACCTGTGATGGATCCATTAATCTGTGCATTTACTGCTTGCGTTTGTAACTTGACATTTACGATGGAAGCAGGATCTGTGATTAATTGAACACGAGCTGCTCCAGCTGTAACGGCATCAACTCTCCCAACCA
Source organism: Anaerolineaceae bacterium (assembly GCA_019429225.1). GTDB lineage: Bacteria > Chloroflexota > Anaerolineae > Anaerolineales > Anaerolineaceae > UBA6170. The sequence continues at coordinate 51,214 of JAHYJK010000002.1, read as the reverse complement.
ATCCAGATTGTGTTACAACAGGCATTCCCCTTCGAATTCCTTCGTCGCTTCCGTGATCAATAATAATGTAATGAAGAAATGGGCTGGGGTCTTTGCCTATTACAGCTGCTGCGGCATATTGATACTGCGGTCGCGTTCTGGCATAACCCAACAGTTCTTCCAATCCTTGTGATTCCTCTAATTGCTCTTGTAAGATGATAATCTGAGATTGTAAGCGTGCTACTTCATTCTCCAGTTCAATGTTCCTTACTCTTAATTCATCTACGTCCTGGGGCGCATTTAACAATTGATTTACCGCAATATATCGTGAAGAAATCCATTCCTGGGCACCTAAAAAGGGCCTTGTCAATGCCACAAGTACTGGACTCAAATATCCACCTAAAGCTAACAATATTAATCCTACAGCGATAAAGACAACTGTAAAGGATTTTATTGAATTGAAAAATTTTTTCATTCCATTTTTTGAAGTAATTACTTGAAATCTATTCTAATTATCAATATCAACGAGCAATTTAGAATATCTTTCAAGATCATCTAGCACCATTCCAGCCCCACGAGCAACGCATGTCAATGGATCTTCAGCAACCCAGACTCGCAGGTTCAATTCATCCGTTAATCTTTCTCTTAAACCTAATAACAAAGCACCCCCACCTGCTAAACAGATACCATTTTCCATTAAATCAGCCACAATTTCAGGTGGAGCTTCATCCAGTGCATCTTTGATTGTGTCTATGATTACCTGCACAGAAGAACTAACCGCTTCTCGAACTTCTATAGAAGAAATCTCAAGTTCTTCCGGTAAACCTGTGACAAGATTTCTTCCGCGAACACGCATGGTTTTTTCAGAAGGTAAAGGATAAGCAGAACCGACTGTCATTTTTACCTGCTCAGCCATTCTCTCGCCAATCAACAAATTATATTTATTGCGAATATAAGTAATAATATCCTGATCAAGCTCGTCACCTGCAACCCGCAAAGATCTGGAAACAACAACGCCACTCATTGAGATGATAGCAACTTCGGATGTACCACCACCAATGTCAACAACCATACTACCAATGACATCCGTAACAGGCATACCTGCGCCTAAAGCCGCAGCCATTGGTTCTTCAATCAGATAGGTCTCACGAGCTCCAGATTCTTTGGAGGCATCATACACTGCATTTTTCTCAACCTCAGTAGCTCCGGATGGTATCCCGATGACAACACGCGGTCTGGGTAATGGAACGAGGGTTTGTTGATGTGCTTTACTGAGGAAATAACCAATTAAATCCTTGGTAATATCGTATTCTGAAATCACGCCATCCCTGAGGGGCCGAACGGCAATATGCGTTGCTGGTGTCCTTCCAACCATTTCTTTTGCCTGTAAACCTATTTTTTCAGGTCTTCGTGTTTTCTTGTCCAATACCACCCAGGAAGGCTCATTAATAACAATACCTTTACCGCGCACATTTACCAGGGTATTAGCTGTGCCTAAATCAATGCCAATATCTAATGAAAAAAGTCCAAACAACCAGTTAAGTGGACGAAATGCCAAATTTTTACTCCTGCAATAGGATTTAGTAGATCGGATTATACCATACAGAAATTTTTAAGAATTTAACTGAGATGATTTTATCAAATAATCAAAAATCGTTTATGTATGTGTGTCAATCAAATTTTTATAAATTACCAAAATTTTTGATAATTCTCACCATATGTCTGGTTCCGTTGATAAAATCGTTTATTCGTATGTTCTCATTGGGAGCATGATTTTGTGATCCGGGATAAGATACCCCAGCGGTAACCACTGGAACATTTAGATTCTCAATGAATAAATGGTTTGGTCCTGAGCCACCTACCATTGGAACTATCATCATAGGCATTCCATAGACCGAAGTGGCGCTTTCCGCAACCAACTCAACAAATGGATCAGCAGGATCTGTTCTTGCTGGGGCTTCACCACCCAGAAATGTTATCTCAACATCCTCAAAACCTTGTTTGTCTAAATGGTCTCGTAGTAATATCAAAACTCTTTCTGGAGTCTGATCCGGCACCAGTCGAAAATCAATTTTTGCACTGGCTTTGGCAGGTAGAACAGTTTTTGATCCAATTCCTTGATATCCAGATGTAACCCCACAAATCGTACAGGTAGGTGAGAAAGCCTCTGCGACATTAAGATCCACACCATCCTGTAAACCTTTGGTAAATTGCTTGATTTCATAACGTTTTTTGTAGATATCACCCATATTGGGAATCTGTTTGAATAATGCAATATCCATCTCGCTGGGAGGAACTACATCATTATAAAAATCATGAATGAGGATATTCTCATCCTGGTCTTTTAATGAATTCAGTGCCCAAATTAAACGCCAGGCAGCGTTCGGAAATATCGACCCGCCCAACCCAGAATGAACATCCTGATTTGCAGTTGTGACCGAAAGTTCTACATAACAAATTCCGCGTAAACCTAAATATAGGATTGGTTGATCAAAATCGTCTACACCACCAAATTCCCACACACATGCATCCGATTTTAATAAATCTTTATTTTGTTCTACGAATGGTTTCAGATTCTTGCTACTTACTTCTTCTTCACCCTCAATCACAAATTTAATATTACATGGAAGAAGTTCATTTTCTTGAAGGAGCGAATCAATTGCTGAGAGTCTACTGATAATTTGTCCTTTATCATCACTGACACCTCTGGCAAATAGTTTTCCATCTTTTTTTACCAGGTCAAAAGGATCTGTATTCCAAAGCTCTAATGGCTCAGCGGGTTGTACGTCATAATGGTTGTAGAATAATAAGGTTTTATCAATTCTGCCCATTCTTTCTGCATATACAACAGGACCACCACTATCGGAAAATATTTTTACATTAAATCCTCGTTTTATAAATAATTCACTCAAAAATGCTGCAGTTTCAGGCAATTGTAAATTCTTAGCTGAGACACTTTGGAATTTACATAACTGGCTTAGCTCATTTATGTTGTTTAGCAAATTATCTTCTATAAATTTATCATTTGCTGCAAAGTTATCAATCATTACATTCCTCCCGAACTGGCTAATTGATTTCCCAACAAAAAACCGCCATAAGCAAAAACGAACATTTTTAAAACTTTACCGATAAAGCAAAAGAATAGAAATCGGTACAGAGGTATTTTCATCGCCCCAGCCATTATTCCCACTATATCAAATGCAGGGTTTGGTATAAATGCTAAAACCAAAATCGTAAGGTCTCCGTACTTTTGCATCCAACCTTCTAATTTGCCGTGCCATTTGGTTTTTTCGACAACGGTCTGCCCACTGAACCCTGCTAAATAACCGGTTATTTCTCCAATCGTAGCTCCCCCTCCAGCAGCCAATGCGACAAATATAGGATTAAATACAGCTCCCATCGCAGATGTTATCAATACACCTGGCACAGGTAATATTAAAGAGGCATTCGTCAATAAAGAAGCCAGGAAAATGCCTAAATAACCATATTGCTCCAGATATTGGATATTTTCACGCTTTAAAAACAAAATGATCGTTAATCCAATTACAAAGAGTAGCGCTAACCATCTTAGGATTAATAATCGCTTTTGTTTGCTCATGTATCAATTTCTACATTGTCAATATTCGTTTTTAGTAAAGACTCGATCCTGGCAATCACCATATCCAATGCAACCTGATTTCTCCCCCCCTCAGGAATGATTACATCCGCATAACGTTTAGATGGTTCAACAAAATCCAGATGCATGGGTCTGACTGTTGTTAAATATTGGGTTATCACCATATCCATCGAGCGACCTCGTTCCGCAATATCACGTTGCAACCTGCGAATGAAACGAATATCGTCGTCCGTGTCAACAAAAATTTTCACATCAAATAAGTCGCGTAATTTCGGTTCAGCGAATATTAAGATGCCTTCAACAACGATAACCAATTGCGGTTCGACCTGGATTAACTTACTGGTTCTGGTATGTGAAGTGAAGTCATAAACAGGTAAGTTGATTTTTTCCCAATGCTTCAACTGAATCACATGCTCAATCAATAATTCATTTTCGAGTGAATTTGGGTGATCAAAATTGACGAGTTTTCTCTGGTTTTCGGGCAGGGAACTGAGATCGCGATAATAAGCATCATGCGGCAGAAAAGCAATTCTATGCGAGCCAACACTTTTTAATATCTCGTTCGCAACAGTGGTTTTACCTGAACCAGATCCCCCGGCGATTCCAATGACAAGTGGTGTTTTTCTTTTAATCATATAAAAATTATAATCATATTCCAATAAATAAAGTAAGATTATTTCATATCAAAATCAGGAGCGGAAATGTTCGATATCATCCAAAACCCCTTTTTTTGGGCTGGGATAAGTTTATTAGGGCTTCTTGGCGCTAATACAATCGTCAACACCCGTTTTGGGAAAAAATACCGATTATTTGGGCAATTATCCGGGTTATTATTTAGCATTGGTCGAATTATCATGGTTCTTCCTTTCGTTACCCAACCAAGAATGGTTCAATCCAATCTTTTTACAATTGGAGGTATTTTATTGGGTATTTCCAGTTTGGTTTTTGTTATTCCAGGATTGATATCACAACCGCTAATTGCACCGATTCAGAATTTTGGGTTCAGAACGAAAGGCTTACATAACATTGTCCGTCATCCATTTTATCTTGGGGAAATATTAATTTCGCTGGCTCTCGCGCTTTACTTCAGATCAATAATTGGATTAGCCTTCACGCCAATCTGGTGGGTTGCTTTGCAACTTCACATTATCCTTGAAGAAGAAAGCCTGGAAAAAGAATTTGGCCCTTTCTACCTTGAGTATAAAAAACGAGTTAAAGGTCGAATAATTCCACTCCCTCCTATTTCGTTCAATTCAGTTATACCAACCTATCCATTTAAAAACTTGGTTTTTAGAGGCGGAGGTATGAAAGGAACGGCCTACACCGGTGCTCTGGAAGTGCTTGAAGAGAAAGGGTTATTGCAACAAATAAAACGCGTTGCAGGATCGTCTGCCGGGGCAATTACCGCTACATTGGTCAGTTTTAATCTTCGTTTTTCTGAAACACTAAAACTAATCGAATCGCTTGATTTCCAAAAAGTTCCTCAACTTCGATCAGACAATCAAGAAAATGAGCCGGAATGGTTACCAAAATTCATTGGAAAAGAAATTACAAAAATCACAGGTGATTTTGATGCTGTTCAAAGACTGATGACCAAATACGGTTGGTACTCCAGTGAGTATTTCAATACATGGATACGCCAGGTGATTTCCCAACAATGTGAAGGGAATTCGGAGGCAACCTTTTCTGACTTTCGAAGATTGGGTCACAAAGACTTATATGTAGTCAGCGCGAATATTTCAAAATTAGAAGTGTCTGTTTTTTCAGCAAAGACTACCCCAGATTTTCCCGTGGCTGATGCTGTAAGGATGTCTATATCCATTCCACTTTATTTTGAAGTGATGCGATTTAATGGGAAAGTATTGGGAGAAGGTGATTATTATGTTGATGGTGGTATATTAATGAATTATCCTTTACATATTTTTGACCATCCCAGATTTCAGGAAAATAATTTATGGTTTGAAAACGGGATTAATTGGGAAACACTCGGGTTTTATTTATATACGAATGCTGAATTAGTTACTGAAACCAAAAAAATTGAGAGTTTCAGAGATTTCATTTCCCATTTATACGAGTCCTACAACATAAGTCTGCAAATTGCTGAAATCGAAAATAACCCGATCGTCCAAAGGCGTTCAGTAAAAATAAACACATTAGGAGTGTCATCCACAGATTTTCAACTTTCAAAAAAGGATCAAAAATTTTTAGATTTGGTGGATGAAGGTCGAAAAGCAACAAGAAATTACCTGGATAATTACCATAGGTTTATAATAAAAAAGTAGAGCCACCGATGGGAGTCGAACCCATGACCTGACGATTACGAATCGTCTGCTCTACCAACTGAGCTACGGTGGCACGAGCGAGATTATATCAGTAGTAAAAACGATAGGCAAGGATTTATGATCAACGTTGCAATGTTATCTTATCACACGTGTCCATTAGCCACATTAGGCGGTAAAGACACTGGTGGAATGAATGTTTATGTTCATCAACTAACCCGAACGTTGGGAAAATTAGGCGTTCGAGTGGATGTGTTCACCCGATCTCAAGATGAACATGTTCCCCATGTGTTGCACGATCTAGGCTACCATAATCGTGTGGTGCATATTCCTGCAGGTCCTGAAGTTCCATTACCAAAAGCAGAATTGGAAAGGTACATCCCAAAATTTGTCCAGGGAATCAAATCCTTTGCCGAATCAAAGAATATTCAATACGATTTGATTCACAGTCATTACTGGATGAGTGGCTTGGCAGCTATCGAATTATCTCAGTCATGGAACATTCCATTTATCCAAATGTTTCATACACTTGTGCATATGAAAAATCGAATCGCCCAAACGTCACAGGAAAAGGAAGGCGAGTATCGAATTCTTGGTGAAAAAAAGGTGATTTCAAAAGCAAATAGGATCATTGCAGCCACATTAGCAGAGAAATCCCAATTAGAGTTTTTATATGAAGCACCATCCTCCAAAATTTCAGTGATACCGCCTGGTGTCGATACACGTCATTTTTATCCGATACCTAAAGATGAGGCAAAAGAAGTGGTTGGCGTTCCAGAAAACTCCCAAACAATTTTATTTGTTGGCAGAATCGAACCACTTAAAGGCATCGATAAATTGATTCAAGCGATTTCGATCATTCAAAAAAACGGAGAACTTCTGTGTTGTCCTCATAACCTCGTCATTATCGGTGGTGAACCGAATGCTAAACATGAAGATATGAATGCAGAGATGGCACGGTTACAGGATATGGTCGAAGATTTAGGAATTGAGAATTTAGTCATTTTTCTTGGAAAACAGGATCAACAAATGCTACCTTACTATTATTCCGCTTCAGAAATTGTTGTTATGCCATCCCATTATGAATCGTTTGGCATGGTTGCATTGGAAGCGATGGCATGCGGTACACCAGTCGTTGCTTCTCAAGTTGGGGGGCTTGCTTTTTTGGTTCGTGACGGAGAAACCGGATTCGTAGTTCCAGGAAATGATGTCCAAATGTTAGCTAAACGGATAATTGAATTAATCAAAGATAAGGAATTACGCAATAAATTAGGTAGTAAAAGTGCTGAATATGCTAAATTATATGCCTGGGAAATTATCAGCGAAAAAATAATAGAAGTTTACAACCAGGTGCTTGGAAATAATAAATCAATTATCTGAAATAATTAAGATCAACTTAGTGATGCGATAGGTGTTGGATCACACTCATAAGCTATGGCCAAATAATACGCCAAAAAATCTCCAAACAGGATCGTTGTCCAAATTTGGGAAAGAATATCCCCGCCTCGGGCGGAGTACGAATCTGTTCCAATACCATTACACATTAATTCTTCTTTTACCCGATCTATCATCCACTCGATTTTTTGATCATTCAAGCATGATTTAAGAAAAACCATCATTGAATGTTGAACAACGTTTTCAGGATTATAAAATCCACTTAAAGAGCCATGTGCAAGATGATAAATATTATCAGAACTCGACAATGTTTTTGCGCTCTGGTTAATCTGGTCACTCCAACGATTGGCAATTGGTAACATTACACCACCAGCAACAATTTTTATCCACCTGCCAACCATCTGCCCTGCCAGCCGCTTTGCCGGATTCAATGCTGATGGGACATTAACATCTATATGCTGGATGGTTGTCTCTAAATTCAATTTCAAATTAGAAATATCTTGAGAAATATCCGGGGTTAGTCCCAATTTGTATAGAATTCCATAAAGAATGAAAGTATCAAACCCTAATGTTGTTCGATCAAATTTGTGATCAGGCAATACCCAATGCGCAATAGATTTAGTAAAGAAATTATTTTTTATCTTTTGATCAGCAAATAAAACAAATATGGAACATTCTTTTTCAATCCCCTGTTCCAATAAATCTATCATTTCTTCTGCAGAATCATGATCCACAACAAGAAGTAATAAATTATTTTTTCCCTGACACCAGAACGGCAAATTGCCATTTTCATGAGAGGAAAATCCAACAGAATTACTTTCAGTCATCATTGCTCGCAGGATATCAATCGCATTAAGTTGTTTCGTCACCCCACAAAAGTAAATGTGTTTTACAAGGGGTAAATCCAAATTCTTTTGTTTTTGAACAAACGACCAGCTTAATTCAATTTGGTTTGCCAGATCACAAATTTTTTCGACCATGCCTTCTTGATCAATTACACGAATCTTATCAAAATTGTCAAAATGCATCAGAAACCCTCCACAGTAAATTTCCTTTTTTCCTTTTTCACTTACTATAAATGTGGTTTAATTATCGTCATCTTTAAAATTTAATTATAAATGGCATATTATCACATGGAAAAAATAAATAACTTTCAACCGATAACTTTCTCTAAAGATGGTTGGAAAAAAAGCACTCATATACCACCGGAAGAAAAATCTGTCATTTTAACCGTGAACGGTGAAAGCTGGTTATCATTCAGTTGTTCCCCTGTTCTGTTAGAGGAACTGGCCATTGGCTTCCTTTACAATGAACACATTATTGAATCTGTGTCCGAGGTTGAAGTTGTCAGGGTATGCGAAAATAATAAAAATGTTGATGTTTGGCTCAACCATGTAGCCAAAAAACCCGATAAATGGGAAAACACATCCGGCTGTGCTGGCGGTAAAACCAGCATGGTAAATCAAAAAGAAAGCTACATTAATAGCGATTTCCAGGTCGAACCCCAATTGATCTTAAACCTTTTTTCAATTTTACTTTCAAAACAGGAAGTTTATAGAGAAACAAGAGGGATCCATTGCTCATTACTGTCTGATGGAAATACTACTCATCTCATTGCAGAGGATATCGGACGCCATAACACGATTGATAAATTAGCTGGATTATTCTTGTTAGATAAAAAACATTCCTGGTCAAATAAAATTCTCCTAACAACGGGAAGGGTAAGCTCTGAGATGATTCAGAAATCTGCCAGGTTAGGTGCTCCTATTGTTGTTTCTCGTACAAGCCCAACAAAGTCGTCTGTTGAATTTGCTGATGAACACAATATTACGTTAATTGGTTATACCCGTAGAAATGAGTTTACGGTTTATACACACCCTCATAGAATTAAAGCTTAAACCTGAATGCAATTATTTTGGGCCCCTTCAAGGTCATCAGGTGTATTGATATTCACAAATGAGTTAAGATGCGGATCAAATTCCCGCAATTGATCTTCATATATGGGATATACCACAGCGTTTTCAAACCAGGAAATCAATCTTCTCTTTCCAGATTCAATGGCATCAGTAACCAAAGGTAAACAGGAGTTTTTCTTATAAAAAGCATAAAAAGGTTCGTATCCCTTATCTGTTCTTGGGATAACAAGATCTACAGGTTTTGCTTCAAATATATTTTTCATAAATTTGAATAAACTGATATTAACAAATGGAAGATCACAAGCAATCACAAAAACCATTTCATTACTTGCGGATGATAAAGCAGTGTGCAATCCAGCAAGAGCTCCATAATCTTTATAAATATCCTCAAAAATCTGAAGACCAAATTTTTTATAACTACCAGGTCGATTTGAGGTAATAATCAATTCATCAGCAAACGGATACAATCGATCAATGATGTTTTGAATCATTGGCTTACCACACAACTCAACCAAACCCTTGTCTTCACCCATTCGAGAAGATTGACCACCTGCTTGAATTACAATTGAAATTTTCATTAGATATAATTATACTTATAATTAATTATATTAGAGTAATTTTGTCCAAAATCCCTGATTAAATCATCCGCTAAAAAGGAGAGTAAATGAGTGAATTGGATCTACTACCTATTCAGAAAACCATAAATCTATTAGCGCCACAAGGTAGAACAGCGTTATTACCACTTTTACATGAAGCGCAAGACCATTATGGTTACATTCCTGAGACGGTTGCAGAGGAAATAGCTAATGCAATCAATGTTCCATTGTCTGATGTGTTTGGAGTTATTGAGTTTTATTCACTATTTTTCAAACACCCCATTGGTGAAACAATTGTCCATGTCTGTAATGATCCAGCCTGTGCAATGGCAGGGTCAGAATCGATCTACAAGCTTCTAAACCAGAAAGAGAGTTTCAAGTTTGGTGGAGAAGTCAAACCAAGAATTACGATCGAAGTCGCTGCCTGTTTAGGATTGTGTGAACATGCGCCTGCAATGTTGGTCAAAGGCCAACCCATGATCTCCAAAGATTTACAGTCCTGGGAAGAAATTTTTGAACCATCCAGAAAAAGACCTCAGACAATTCTTGGAGGTGACGTCCACAGACTGACAAAGAATTGTGGAAAGGGTCGAAGAACGAATTTAGACCAATACCTTGAAACAGGTGGCTATGTTGGTTTCAAAAAAGCATTAAGTCTTAATCCAGGAGAAGTGATTAACCAGGTAAAAGACTCTGGTCTGGTTGGTCGTGGTGGAGCAGCTTTTCCAACTGGCTTGAAATGGGAAGGTGCAGCCAATGCTGAGGAGAATACAAAATATCTGGTATGTAATGGCGATGAAGCAGAACCGGGTACTTTTAAAGATCGGGTTTTGATGGAAGATGATCCACATCTGATTATTGAGGGTATGCTCATTGCTGCTTATGCAATTGGGGCTCAAAAAGGATATTTCTACATCCGAGGTGAATATCTCACATCATACAAACATGTAATAGAGGCAGTCCAGGAAGTAAGAGATGCTGGTTATCTTGGAGAAAATATATTTGGTTCCGGTTTCTCATTTGATATTGAGATAAGGCGAGGTGCTGGTGCGTACGTATGTGGTGAAGAAACTGCCTTATTTGAATCTATTGAAGGAAAAAGAGGATTTCCTCGCGTAAAACCACCATTTCCAACAACACATGGATTGTTTGGTCAACCGACAGTGATCAATAATGTTGAAACATTGGCAAATATCCCCATCATCCTCTCCATGGAAATTGAGGAATACAAATCCATTGGCACTGAGAAATCACCAGGATCGAAGTTGTTCTGTCTTTCGGGAGATGTTAAAAAACCTGGATTATATGAAGTTCCATTTGGGGTAACCCTACGGCATGTCATAGAAATCCTGGCGGGAGGAATGCGTTCTGAGCACCCTCTTCAGGCTATTTTGATCGGTGGCGCGGCTGGAGCAATGGCAGATCCTTCCCAATTGGATGTAAGACTCTCTTTCGAAGATTTACGCAAAGAAGGTTTACCTTTGGGGTCTGGCGTTATCACAGTTTTCGATGAAACCCGTGATTTACGCGATGTGTTATTACGACTGGCTAATTTCTTTGCAGAAGAATCTTGTGGAAAATGTTTCCCCTGTCAGTTAGGTACTCAAAGACAACACGAAATCATGAAACGAATTGCAAAACGAAAAGTCAAAAGTAGTGATATCAACGATCTGGAGGATATTATTGTCACAATGACTGACTCATCCTTATGTGGTTTGGGACAAACAGCAGGGTCAGCAATCGGAAGTGCAATCAAAAAGTGGCCAACGTTATTTTCCCCCCAGGAATTGAAAAATGAATTTGTTGGAGGTCAAAATGGGTGAAACTATTAAGTTGACAATAAATCAACAGGAAATTGAGTGTGAAAAAGATCAGACGATCCTCCAGGTTGCAAAATCAGTCGGAGTGGATATTCCAACAATTTGTTTTCATGATCATTGCACTGCGAATGCACTTTGCCGAATATGTGTTGTTGAGGTGAAAGGAGCACGCACCCTGATAGCGTCATGTGTTGCAAAAGTATCAGATGGAATGGTTATTGAAACTCATAATGAAAGGATAAACAGATCAAGAAAGACGATTATGGAGATGATGCTAAGTACTTCAGACCTCAGCCAATCTCCTCAACTTCTGGATATTGCAAGTGCGTATCATGCAGATGAAAATAGATTTAATGATGCTGAACGTCGAAATCCACCAATAATTGATGATAATTCCATGTTTGTGCGTGATTATGAAAAATGTATTCTGTGTTGGCGATGTGTTCAGGTCTGCGCTGAAGATGCTCAATACGCTTTTGCGATCAATTTCAAAGGCCGAGGTTATCACACCCAAATCAGTACTTTCTTTGAGAAACCATTAACCGAGAGTACCTGTGTATTTTGTGGCCAGTGTATTGGTGTGTGCCCAACCGAGGCTTTAAAACCAAAACGACAATGGCTACTTGAACTGGGATATGAAAGTGATCAAATCATGCAAATGACGCGCAATGAACGAAATAAAAAGACTAAGAAACCTCAAACATCATCGGCTGAAAAGTGAGAGGACAAATATGAATATGATTTCTAACAAACCTATAACAACTACCTGCCCATTTTGTGGCGTAGGCTGCAATCTGGAATTGCACATCAAAGATGATTTTATTTATAAAGTCACTGCTCCTTTTGATTCTGTCGTAAATAAAGGAACTTTGTGCGTAAAGGGGCGCTTCGGTTATGATTTCATCTATAATAAACGCAGAATTTTGAACCCTTTAATTCGGAAAACACCACAAAAACCAGGAGCAAGATCACAGGCATTTAATTTAGAAGAATGGCAGGAAGTCTCCTGGGATGAAGCATTAGATTACACAGCCAAACGTCTGGTAGAGATTTATCAACGTGATGGTTCTAACGCAATGGCTGTCTATTGCTGTGCAAAAGCAACGAATGAAGATAATTATTTATTACAGAAATTATTCCGTGCTTTATTCCGCAGCAATAATGTGGATCATTGTACACGTTTATGCCATGCGGGTAGCGTTGTCGCGCTGCAAAAAGCGATTGGCTCAGCAGCCATGTCAAATACAGCCGCAGAGATTATGGATACAGACGTATTTATTATCACAGGTTCGAATACGACTGAAACACATCCAATCATATCTATACAGATGAAGGCAGCAATTGAAAAGAATGGAGCAAAACTTATCGTTGTGGATCCACGTCGAATCGAAATGGTGAATTATGCAACGCTTTGGTTGGCTGAGAAACCAGGTTCTGACGTTGCTGTTTTTTCAGGCATGGCACATGTAATTTTAAAGGAAAATCTTTACAATAAAGAATTCATTGATAACAGGACCGAGAATTTTCAAAATTTCTCCAAAGCCATGGAAAAATTCACCCCCGAATACGTAGAATCGATCACGGGTGTGGAAAAAGATAAAATCATCCAGGCTGCCCGCTTATACGCAAATGCGAAACGTGGAGCCATTTATTGGGCTTTAGGGATATCTCAATCCACACATGGCACCGACAACGCACACAGCCTCATAAATCTCGCGTTACTGACAGGACATGTCGGCAAGCGGGGAACAGGATTAAATCCATTACGCGGTCAGAATAACGTCCAGGGTGCATCGGATGCTGGTGCCATGCCCTGGCATTATCCTGGATACCAGGAAGTGGATGACGAACAATCTGCTTTATTTTTTGAAAAAGCCTGGAATATAGAACCAGGTGGTTTAAATAGAGAAAAGGGACTAACCACGACAGAAATTTTATCGAACGCGCATCCCGGTGGTGTTCGTAGTTTGTTTATCATGGGTGAAAATCCGATGATGACGGAACCAAACTTGAATGCAGCCCATAAACATATGCAAGAACTGGAATTTGTCGTCTGCCAGGATTTGTTTATCAATGAATCCGGTGCTTACGCGGATGTTTTCTTACCAGCCACTACCTTTGCTGAAAAGGATGGGACCTTCACCAATACTGATCGTCGAGTTCAGAGGGTAAGAAAAGCGATTGAACCACGAGGAAATGCTCGTCCAGATTGGGAAATCATTAGTGATTTAGCCAGGAAAATTGAAAAACTATTGGGAAGACCCAATTCTGCTTACTGGGATTATAAACACCCGGAAGAAATCATGGATGAATTTGGAAAGGTCGTACCATCCTACCGCGGAATTAAATATGCCAGAATTGAAAAAACTGGCCTTCAGACACCTGTACTGGATGACAACCATCCTGGAACTCCTTTCCTTTATGCTGAGAGTTTTCCCATTGGCAAAGCAATATTCTTCCCTCTTGATTTCAAGCCGATTGATGAAGAAGCTGATAAAGATTTTCCGCTGATTCTCAATACAGGTAGAGTATTAGAACACTGGCATGGAGGAACATTAACGCGCAACTCCTGGCTCGATGATTTGTTTTCACAGGCATTAGTTGAAATTAATCCTGTAGACGCAGAAAAATTTAACATCAATCACCTGGATGTTGTAAAAGTGAAATCCAGGCGAGGTGAAGTTGTTTTAAGAGCCAATGTAACCCAAAAAACAGTTACAGGTGTTATTTTTATTCCATTCCACTTTGCTGAGGCGGCTGCTAATTTTCTGACGAATGATGCATTGGATCCAGAGGCGCTCATTCCGGAATTTAAGGCTTGTGCGGTAAAAATTGAAAAAGTAACCGAAGACCAATTGCCAACAAAACAGCCATATCAACCAAGAGGTCGATACTAATTTCCAGATGCGTTACAAATGAAATAGCTGTTTTAAGTTGAAACAGCTATTTTTTATTTTGTTTTTGTTAAATTTGCAATCAATTCTAAAAATTCAACCCACTCTTCTTTGAAGAAATGTAAAGTGATATTGTTTAATTCTAAATGATACGTGGTCTCGCCATCCGGTTCATCCGCTTTCCAAGCCATATAGTTTGACGTTTCACTGAGCGTATTCGTTAATGGTCCATTATCCATCGATTTTCTCCTTCTCTGATAATACTTGATTTTGTTTACTATTATTCTTCTTTATTTTTAGTTTGTGCTTAAACCAATTCGTTACATCATTTTTTATCCGGTTGAAAAAACGAAAAAAAGGTTTGAATTGACTGGGAATTTTTGGTTCTGTTGGTATTCTATCCTGTGAAATTTTTTCCCATGGATCAATATCAAACATCTTAAGAAAAACATACTGTCCAATCAATTTCGCAGTGGCTAAAACAGGCGCAGCCAATAATACCCCAATAAATCCAAATAAGCTGGCAGAGATAATTACAGCAACCATCACAGCAGCAGGATGAACCTTCAGCGCATCACCCATCAATCTGGGGACAACAAAATTATCAAGAATTACATCGGTTATCCAGGCTACTCCAATCACGACTAATGCATAAGGAAAAGGCTCAAGTCCGAATATTGTTGTACCCTGGAATAAGGACACTAAACCATACGATGTCCAGGCAACAGCAGGTCCAACATAGGGTACAAACCTGGCTAATCCTGCTATAAAAGCTAACCCATAGTAAAAGTTGACTCCCATTGCGCCTAATAAAATGATGTAAACAATGATTGTGATCAAAATAATCGTCAATTGACCACGCAAGAATGCGTTCCAGGTTCGCTTTAGTTCAATCCCTATGAGTTGGATATCGTAGTTATAACCAGGAATATCAATCTTAACTAAATCACTGCGTGCCCCTTTTGCCTCAGAGAGGATAAAGTATGAAATTAATATAGAAAATAGTGACCAACCTATCAGTGCTGCGGCACTACCGGCTAAAGAACCGACCACATTTCCCAATCCGGACAACATGGGTTGTATCATAGATAACAATTGGTTCCCAGTACTTACCAGATCTAGTTCGGAAAAATCGATGACAAAACCACCAAATTCGTAGCGAAGTTGAGATAATTCCTCAAGAAAAATCGGTAAATCCCTGATTTCAAATTGAATGAACCGAATCAGACTTGATATCTGATCAAAAACTGCAAACCCACCTAGCGTGATTAATCCCAGAAATAATACCAGTAGGATCAGGTAAATAATAATGACAGTTAAACGCCAGGAGATTTTTAATTTCTCTTTGAAAAAATCTGGAATGGGATAAAGTAGAAAAGCCAGTAAAAAAGCAAAAAATAATGGTGCCAGAATATTATTAAATCGAACAATGAAAAAGGTGAAAACAGCAATCATGACCAAAGCCACTAACAGCTTTGTAGTACTGCTCCAGGATGGTGATTTTTCAACTTTTTTTGAATGCATTTCTTTCCTGCTAAATTTTTAGATTATGTTTGCTGATAGAATCTCTCTGCATAGAAAGATACCACTCTTTTTGAATAGGAATTTTTATGGGCAGGAACCACTTCCAAAAATTGCATTCATTAATCCAGGAA
Organism: Anaerolineaceae bacterium; assembly: GCA_019429225.1. GTDB lineage: Bacteria > Chloroflexota > Anaerolineae > Anaerolineales > Anaerolineaceae > UBA6170. Next base: position 35,064 of record JAHYJK010000002.1, on the reverse strand, counting down.
ATAGATCACAATAAAGGTTCATTGAATCAACAACGATCCAAAAAACAATACACCCACAAATGAAAAGTAAAAACAAGATAAGAATAATGAGAAAAACTTTACTTTTCTTTTTAGGTTTTTCTCCCACAGGATAGGCGGCTGGGACTTCTCCTGAATAACTTGGTTGTCCAGGTGCTGAAACATACTGTTGTGCTGGCGGAGCTGAGATGAAAGTTTCCAGAGGTGGAACTGCTGTACTAGGAGTTGGGGCTGGTGTCCCATAAGAAGGTGGCTGGGATACGGGAGGACTGTAGGAAGGAGGCTGTGCTGAAACCCGTGTGGCATCTGGATCCAAAACCGGTTCTTCAAAAGTACAATTAACATTTTCACCAAAAGCAATCGAGTCACCAGATACTAGCTGATGGATTCCAACCAATCTCTGCCCATTGACAAATGTTCCATTGGTGGAACCCAGATCCTCGATCACAAATCCTTGTCCGTAGATATAAATTTTGGCATGTTTCCTGGACATTTCAGTGTCATTGATTACAAAATCATTATTAATGTCCCGTCCGATGGAGAATTCAGTCCCATCTAAGACAAAAATTTGTCCAGGATTTGGTCCTGATGTCATTACCAATTGATAATTAGAGCTCATGTTCGCCTCCTGAAAAATCAAGTTATTTTTGATAAGTGTACAAATCTTCTAATTGTCTGTCAACTTAGAACAATATCCGAAATTGGAAAAGCAGATTTAATGTTCTGGTAGCCAACCACATGAATTCCAATATTTTTCAAATAATCATGGATTTCCTTATCCCGAAATAACTGATAATCACCCACACGTGATATCCAATCAGCAGTTATCGCTTTTAACTCCGAAGTTTCAGTAGCGGGATGAATGATGAAATGAGTGATTCCAGGAGGGAGTGCTTTAAAAATATCTTTTGCCTGCCCTAATCGATTATCTGGCATATCCAATGGGATGGACCGCAGGTGATCCAATAAAGGGACACCTTGCTCTTCGAGATTAAACAAGAACTTTTCAATGATAGTCGCACTGGTTTCATCCAATCCAATGTCCATCCATTCATTTTTTGTTAACCGGAATAGCATCGGAGGGATTTTTCTACTCAGACCAGCATTTATGTAATCAAACATAAACTTCGGATGAGCAACGGCTCCCATATGGGTGTCAATATGTGTTGGCACAATCCCTTCAGAAATAGCTTTATTTACCTGAGCATTAATTTCTTTTCGAGCAAAGGCAGGGTTACCATTATTTTGTACTTGCTTACTGCTGGCATGGAAATACCCCTGTGAATCAAACAATCCACTTTCAACATCAGTTGTTGATATCGGTCTCCAGCGATATTCCTTCCATTCACTGGTAAGTGTAATATGTACACCCAGATCAACGTTCGCACCATCTCTCTGCAATTTGGCAGCTGACAGGAACCAGGGGCAGGGAACCATAACCGCCGCAGAAGAAATTCCAGATATTTCAAATAGTTCTTTGCAAGCTGTGATGGTTGACTGACACATACCTAAATCATCCGCATGGATGATAACAACACGATCATTATTTGAAAAACCTAATTTTTTGAGTAATGGATTTGGATTCATAATTCTCCTTTTAAAATTTATTACTAAATTATAGGAGAATTTAATAAAAAATACCCCGCAATGCCGTGTGCTACATAGTTTTGAACCTGCAAATGCAGGTGGGGGCCCGCTCCGGAGTTTTCGCCTTGGCTCAAGCCTATCGCGTACGCTCAGTGACACTGAGCCCCATTTTAAGGGTGTTGGCTCAAAACCGGTTGTGCAGCAGTCACGAACACCACAGGGTAATTATTTTATACCACAAGTTATTTTCCTTGACTAGATTAACCATTTTGCATAAAAACAGATTTGTCTCATTTGCATAATCATAATACTTGACCTTGATGTAATATATTTTTATACTCCTTATTAATTCGGGAGTTTGGGAATGAGAAAATTTATCATCATCATAAACTTATTAATTGTGATTAATTTAGTATCTTGCAGTAATTTAAGTGCAAAAGAAAATGGAATCAACATTGAAAAAGCCTGGGCAAGACCTGCGTTACAAGGAAACCCTTCTGCTGTGTATTTTAAAATTGAAAATAATCTACAGGAAACAGATAAGCTCATCTCAGTGACAAGTCAGGTTGCAGAATTAAACGAAATCCACATGAGTAGTATGGTCGATGGAACAATGAAAATGATGCAACAGGAATATGTTGAAATTGTGCCAAATCAGGTGCTTGAGTTCAAACCAATGAGTTATCATATTATGCTGATTAAATTAAAACAAGATCTTAGTCTTGGGGATCAATTTGAAATTTCTTTGACATTCGAAAAATTTGGTGAGATAAATATTATCGTTGAGGTGAAAGAAACTGAATGAATCACGATGATGAAATTCGTGCGTTTGTTGCAATACCGTTACCCAAAGATGTTACAGAATATTTATCTGAAATCATATCCGATTTGAAATTAACTTTTCCCGATAAATCAGTTAAATGGGTTCAACCTGGAAATATTCACCTGACTTTAAAATTCCTTGGAAATATTTCCAAATCAACATTGCATTTCTTGTTGGAAAAATTAAGAACTGACAATCGATTTTCGACATTTAACCTGACGATAAATAAAATTGGTGCTTTTCCTTCTATTTACAAACCTAAAGTCATATGGGTGGGCACATCCAGTCATGATACACTATCTGAACTAGCCCAATTTGTCGAAAAGTCAACTTCGATGGTTAAAAATGAAAATGACAGCAAATCTTTTTCACCCCATTTAACGATTGCCCGATTAAGGCCAGGCGTTAAAAAAGATCAGTTTGATATCATTAAACAGGAATTGTATAAAAGAAGGGAAATTAATTCGATTTCCTTTTCGATCAATTATTTTTGCATGTATCAAAGTATTTTAACATCCGAAGGACCCATTTATACTGAGCTCCATAAATATAATTTTTGAACATGAAAATGAAATTATCTGTGATAGAATGAAAACCTAGTATTGTATGCGAGGTGAGATCTGAATAGTATTGATTTGGCAAAATTTATAGTGGACATTCTTGACGAAAAAAAAGGTGAGGATATTCTCCTCATGGATGTTCAAAAAGTAGTCCCATTTACAGATTATTTTGTTTTTTGTTCCGGCACAAGTGACCGGATGTTAGATGCATTATCTAAAGAAGTCAAAGATGAAGTAAAGAAAGAATTCAAAATTTCGTCATCCCCAGAAGGAGACAGCGTGTATGGTTGGGTCCTGCTGGACTTAGGTGACGTGATTGTACATCTATTTTCTCCAGAAAAAAGAGATTATTATCGGCTGGAGGAACTGTGGAATGAAGGAAAAGTATTGGTAAAGCTTCAATAAATTGAATGGTTATCAACATCATTTCTGGATCTGCAAAATAAAAAAAATAGAGAGATTTTACATAAATTTATAAAATCTCTCTATTTTTTTTGATCTACAATAAGACATCTATCACCATAGCAAAAAATATAAATGCAAGATACATACTTGAGTATCGGTACATTTTAAAAGCAATTTTATTGCCTTCTATTTTAAACACCTGCCAGGCTGTACTGAGCAACCACAAACCTAAAACGGTTGCAAGAATAAAATATACACTTCCACCAATACCAAATAATGGCATCAATAATGTTAAAACGACCAATTGAATGGTGTAAATCAATATTTGGAAGCGAGTTTTCTTTTCACCCATGATAACCGGCATCATTGGAATACTCGCTCTGGCATAGTCATTTTTTCTAACAAGCGCCAAAGCCCAAAAGTGCGGTGGAGTCCATAAAAATACCAAAGCAAATAAGAGCAACGAAGGAATATTCAATCCACCTGTAGCTGCTGCCCAACCAACAAGCGGTGGGATAGCACCTGCTCCTCCTCCGATTACAATATTTTGAACAGTAATGTGTTTCAGCCAGCTGCTATAAATGAAAACATAATAAACCATCCCGGCCATAGCAAGTAGGGCTGCATTCAAATTGACAAATGCAGTATAAATGTAAAAGGAAAGAATAATTTCAAAAATTCCTAAAGCTAATGCTTCAGTTGGGTGTAAGCGCCCAGAGGGAAGGGGACGTTTTGCTGTCCTTTGCATGGATAAATCGATTTTGCGATCAATGTATTGGTTAATGGCAGATGCGCCACCGGCGGCTAAGGCTCCACCGAGCATGGTCCAGAAAGTCAATGAAAATGAAGGAATTTTTTCTCCACCCACAACCATACCTGCATATGTAGTCACAAGTAACAAAGCTACAATAATCGGCTTATTCAAGATCAAAAAATCTTTTCTCCGTTGTGAATCATTGAAAATGGTTTTTGTTTCTATAACAAGCGACGCGAGAACAAATTTTCCTGCTTGAAATGCATACACTACTGAAAGTAGATAAATGACAGAACTAACCGAATGAACGAATAGCAAGTCCAAAGGCAAATTACTAATTGCTTGAATGCCACCTATCATGCTTTGTCCGATAAAAACAATAAAACTGATTGTTACTGAGATTAACAAATCATTATTTTCTCTACTTTTTTGCCAGGTATTGAATAATAACTTAGTCATCAGTACACCGGTTGTTAAGGTGAAAAAACGGTGAGCATTTACCAGAACCATATCAATAGTCAGTCCATCAGGAGAAAAACAAATAGGAAATTGATTGCATAATTTAGATGAACCGGAATATGAAATCAGAATTCCAAGTCCTATCATGAAAATTGAGGAAATCAATAAAAAAGTTAGTGAATTATTTTTACCCGGAAATTTTCCAGGAGTATCATTTACATATTTTCTTCGAACAAACCATGTCGTCAAAACAATTGTCAAGAACAATGAGATAAATGTAGGGATGTATGGATGAGTAGGTTTGATGAATAACGAATTGAGGTTAACGAGAAAGACCAAGCTTGCCATAATGAGTGAAATAATAAAGAATTTATTATCAATTTTATTTTCATGCTTATTGAAATAATATTTTCTAGCAGTCAATAATGAAAGCAAACCCAAACTGGAAAAAATTATCTGTGAAATCAGGTTAAGACTGTTTGATAAAGAACCATCATTTTCACAGGTTAACCAGAATGAACATGAAAATATTTGATTTTCAAAACGAAACATTGAATTGGTGATTATCACTGCTCCAAACATAATGATGTTGATTATGATGAAGTGTAAGAATTTTAATTTCGTTTTTACTTCTAATAATGGTTTTAATATATTCATTCCCTGCTCCTATTTTTTTCACCCCATATTTGTTTCCGAACGAAAAATGGATACCCAATCCCCAATAAACTAGCAAAAAAGAACCATTGCATGGCATACCCAAAATGTGGCCCTTCAGTTATTTCAATTTCAGGCAATTTTGAATAAGGTTTGTGATCATTATTTTCATCTTTCAGTTGAACATAAATTGGTAGTAACCCGTATTCCATTTCTGTTGTTAGCAAATCAATGTCAACATAAAGGAAAAATTGAGAATTCGATTCAGTTGCATTGGATGATTTCCCGCCAAAATCACTCTCAGATTGTGGAAGTCTGATGATTCCTTCAAGATTTTGATGTTGTGTGTAATTACTGTTTATGCCTTCTATATCCTTCAAATCCTCGAGTGATATCCAACCCCTTTCGATATAAACAAAATTTTCGCTATTGTCTATTTTTAAAGGTGTAACAACTCTGTAACCAGGAATATTTTCATAGGCTTGATTTTGTAAATATATTTCGTTTGAAAATTCATAGTATCCAGATACAGTAACTTCTCGGTATTCCATATTCACTAATTCCTGATGATTGATCTCATCATTTAAATGAATGATTGGAGAAGCCATTTGTTGAAGATAATGTTGGTTAAATTGTCGTTTGCTCTCTAAACGATCTAATTGCCAAAATCCCAGTCGAATAAGAACATACACCCCAATCAGAACGAGAATGGTTGTCAGCGTCCACTTCAGGATTTCTTTATTCTTCATAATTGCTATTCACCTCGATTTTTTTAGAATCTAGAGGAAAAATCACGATTGAAAATAACCAAATTAATATGCCTGAAGGGAGACCTATTGCCAAAATTCCTTGAAAACGAATATCATTTGTCAGGCGGGGACGTACTTCCAACCCCATCAATTTTGAAGGTTGAAATGTACAAGCTAAAGAATACGTTTGAGGTTTTTCCAATGTCAAGGTTCCGGTTGATCCCGCTGGAACCCAAATAGGTCCTAATTGATGGCTGACACCATCATCATTCCGGACAATAATTTTGTCACCTTCAAAGAAAATCATAGATTCAGGAATCGTTGGAATTGGGAATCCTTTTTCAACTCTCTCTGATGTACCTGCGGGGATTTTGATTTCATATATTTCCACTTCCCTTTCAGTATTTCTCGTGAGGATCTGAAAGGAAACTTCGCTAATCAAAAAGCCAAAAAAAAAGGCAATTATTAAAGAGTAAACCAGGCGAAGAACCAATTTGTTCCGAGTACCTGTAGCCATGTTATAAATCAGCCTTTTTAATAAGGTAATTCAGGTCCGAAACTATCTCGTCTAGCGTTGTCTCATACGTGTAAGTCATCATTAATTCACTTTTCGAATTGATCAGATAAAGCCGAGAAGTGTGATCAACTAAATAGCCTAAAGAGTTATCAGTCTCCTGAATTCCTCGGTAAACGCCATAATCTTTCCAAACCGATTCTAATTGTTGGGTTGTCCCGGTTAATCCATAGAAAGATTCATCAAAAGAAGATAAGTAACGTTCCAATTGGTCTTGTGTATCTCTTTCGGGATCGACAGTGATAAACACAAATTCAATATTTTCAGCCTTATCTTTCAACCTTGTTTTGATTTCTTTCATTTCATAGAGTGTGGTAGGGCATACATCCGGACAGTAGGTGTAACCAAAAAATATCAAAACAAATTTTCCGGTTTTGGAATCTAAACGATACTCTCCACCCTGGCTTGAAAGGAGAGTAAATTTCGGTGCGGGCACTGCAGGATCGATCACCGATCCTCGAAATGTATAGGGTCGCTCAATAACAAACCCAAATACAATACCTACAGCAGCTATCATCACAATTAGAAACCAAAACCCAGGATTTTTCATTTTATTCCACCGACTACATCGTACCCATCAAGTAAAGTACTGGATAATAAATGATCCAAACCACATCTATAAAATGCCAATAGTTCGCACTAGCTTCAACAGCATAATGTTTCTCGGCTGTGTACTTTTTGTTTAAACCATTTCTTAATACCAGTCCCAGGAAGATGATTCCAGTTAACACATGAAATGCATGCATTCCTGTCATCATATAAAACACAGCACCTTCAGCACCATCACCTGGTCCAAAATGAGCATTACCCCATTCCAATCCAACAACACCAACCAAAAAGCTGATTCCTAGAAGAATTGTAATAACCAAGGACGTAATGAAGCCTTTGTGATTGCCCTGAGAGACCATTACTTCAGCTCTATTCATAAAAAAGCTGCTGATCAACAAAATTGAAGTCACCAATAATCCGAGTGTTTGATCCAAATTCAGGTTTTTATTCCCTAGAAGATAGAATCTGGTAATCAGTAATCCGCCAAACATGAAAGCATCGGATGCAAAAAATAACCATAATCCTAGCCGACTGATGGCAAGTTTTTGTTGATAACTGGCAATCGTGTTATTTATAGAACTCATTCATGACCTCCCTTGTTTGGATTGATGACCCTGTTTATATGCATAAAAAATTGCAGCACCAATAACATTTTTATGATTGCAATTGTCCATAACAATATGGAAGGAACCTCATTGACGCCAAGATAATACTCTACGGCAGTTAGTACTCCCAGTATTACAAAAATTACAAATCCGCGTTTTAATGGTGATAATTTTGTCATTCGTCACTCTCCTTACTTTGTGCTTCAACCTGTGCCAATTCAACATATTTACTCCCTTTTAATCCGTAATCATAAGGTTCACCCACTACATTGAAGTGAATGCCTGCATAATTGTGAGCAGGTGCGGGAGACGGCAGAATATCCCATTCCGGTGAACGAGAATTCCAAACATTTCCTGTTGCAGATTCTCCTTTTTTGGCACTGACGATCAGATTATAGAAAAATATAAGAATTGAGATCGCAATCAGATATCCACCAATCGTGATGAGCAATTGGGTGAAATCAAATCCCATAGCTGGGTCATAATCCGCAATTCTGCGACGCATTCCCAAAAGTCCAATTCTCATCTGACCAAATGTCATGAGGAAAAAGGATGGTGTCATCAGATAGAAGTGAATTTTACCCAAGGTTTCACTCATTCTTCTTCCGGTAATTTTCGGATACCAGTAGTAAATAGCCGCAAAAATTGGGAATATGAAACCACCAAACATCGTGTTGTGGAAATGACCGACAATATAGTAAGTATCATGTAAATGCAAATCAGTTGACACTGTGCCACTTGGCGGACCAGTTAGTCCTCCCAGTAAGAACACAATGATTCCACCTAGTACAAATAACATTGGAACTGGAAATCTAGCTTTTCCTTGCCAAATCGTTGCCACCCAACTGAAGAATTTTACACCTGTAGGTACGGCCACCAATAAAGTACTATACATAAACGGAACCCTGAGATATTCCTCAATACCAGCGGTGAACATATGATGTCCCCAGACCAGGAATCCAGTCAAAGCAATCCCCATGGAAGACATGGCAACCCATTTGTATCCAAATAAGGGTTTCCTCACAAAAACCGGCAATAATTCACTGATTATTCCTAAGCCTGGTAACACAAAAATGTACACAGCTGGATGTGAATAAAACCAGAACAAGTGTTGGAAAAGAATAGGATTCCCTCCATTTGAAGGTGTGAAGAAACTCATTTCAAACAATCTTTCAAACATGACTAATTGGAAAGAAAGTCCTATCAATTGAGTAGCTGTCAAAGAAATAATGGAAGTTGCCAAGACAGACCAGGCAAAAATGGGCATTTTAAACAATTCCATTCCCTTAGACCGCATGGTTAATACTGTCGCAATCAGGTTCAATGCCCCCAAAATCGAAGACCATCCAACAATAAAAACGCCTAAGAAAAACATTTGAATGCCCATCGGTCCACGCACACTAAGCGGTGGATAAGCAGTCCACCCAGTTTCAAAACCACCAAATAGCATAGAACTCATTAATATGATGGAGGCTGGGACGGCGATCCAAAATGAAAAGGCATTTAATCTTGGAAACGCCATGTCTTCAGCTCCAATGAGTAAGGGAACTACATAATTACTCATTGCTGCAATTCCCATTAATATTGATGCAATCAGAACCATTCCATGTAAACCGACCAGGGTATTAAATTGAACAAAATTTAATATCTGTAATCCGGATTGGGCTAATTCAACCCTGAAAATCAATGCTAATGACCCCCCTAAAACCAATAGAACCATCGAAAGGATTCCATATTGTATACCGATCACTTTATGGTCAAGACTGAACCCAAAATACCTTTTCAACCCTTGTTCACCGAACACTTGACTTGCTTCATTAACTTCTTCACCCAGTGCCATTTTCCACCAGTCTTTAAAACCACCAACGCCTACCATAAATCCAATGGCACCAACAAGACCTCCCAGTACAATGGCAGGTTCAGTTTTCCAGGATAATCCCATCAATGCTCGAATTCCACCCAATATTCCAGCTCCCATGAAAGAACCAGTGATTTGATACAAGATCCCTTTTACAATCCCTGTTGACATAAAACTCTTCATGATCTTCCTCACCTTATTCCAATGATTTGATAAATGCAATTATGTTGTTTATTTCTTCATCCGTGAATAATTCACTATAATTTTGCGCCATGACATTTGCCGGATATCCCAAAACAATCTGACTGTTTGGATTAACAATGGATTCATGAAGGTATTCTTCATCCACCATAATTTTTTCACCACTTACCAGAGTTTTCTCACTACCGTAAAGACCCTTCCATGTAGGACCAACCCCATCTTTTCCATCCACGGAATGACACCCAAAACAACCATTGTTCTTGGCTAATCTTTCACCTAAACTCTCAGGGTCTTGTGGAAAATTACCTAATTCCTCATCTACCCAATCCTGGAATTCACCTTCTGTAACTACTTTAACTGGACTATTCATGTATGCGTGTGCTCCACCGCATAATTCTGCACATAAAACCATAAAATCACCGGTTTCGATCGGTGTAAATCGAAGTTCTTTTACCAGATTTTCACCCGGTAAAACATCTTGTTTTACCCGAAATTCCGGGACCCAAAAAGAATGGATGACATCCATAGAAGTTAGCGAAAGCTTTACCTGTCTGTCAACTGGAAGATATAAAGCATCGGAAGTGATGCCATAATCAGGGTAATCAAATGACCAATACCATTGACCACCCGTGACTTTTACCTCCAACGCCTGGGGGTCAATTTTGCGCGTCTCAGCTAAAGAAATAGCACCCAGGTAGGATATAAAAATTACAACTGCCAGGGGAACAAGTGTCCACACAATCTCTAATTTCGAGGAACCTGTTATGTGTTGCCCTTCCTCATCAGGCAGTAGTTTGTTTCTTCGAAATACAATAAAGCTGTATCCAATAAAAACAACAATTAATGAAAACAGAAAAGAAATAATCCCTATGTGGATATCAAACAATTGATCAATAATAACTGCCTGAGAACTTGCCTGTGTTGGAAGTAATCCTACTGCTTGTAAAAGGACATAAACAAATACAGTTAGCAAAATTACCAGAATTGAGACAATTGTAAAATGTTTCATAAATTTATTCCTCCAATAAATTATTCAGAGTTTAAAAAAGATTTATTTTCATTCCACGGAATTTGCAACCAATGATGCGCCTCATCAGTAGATAGCACCTGCCGATCATAAAAAACTACATTACCACTTTGCTCTAATGAAACCAGAAGCAATTGAGCATTGTGTTGATCTTGTAAAAATGAATTCAAAAATAATTTCTTCTTTATATTTTTGTCGTCGTAGTCAATAACCAACACCCTGGGTTTATTTTTTGAGTATTTTTTCAATACTTCTTTGATATCACTGGCTTGCTCAATAATTAAATTTTGAAAATCTTTTCTTTTAGATAAAATCTTCAAGATGCCATTACGAAATATTGAATTAGCTGAAGCTATCAAAACTATTGTTTTTTCCCGATCCAATACCTACTCCATCAAAGTCTGAAACTCAACTATAATAATACTATTATTATGGTATTTATCCGATTTTTTCATAAAACGTTTACGGGTGATTTCTTATCTAGCATAGGGTGATGATATTATCCCCCTATTTTAATATCCCCCACAAAATTCCTTTTTCAATTGCTTCTTTTCGATTTGAAACTGACATTTTTTTGTAGATATGCTTAATATGTGTTTTGATCGTATTTTCAGACAAAAACAAATGCTTACCTATTTGGTTATTTGAATAACCATTTTGAATTAAGTTCAATACCTCGAGCTCTCGATTAGAAATTAATAAATTTATTGGAAATTCACTTTTTTGAATCAGTAATTCTACAAGTTTTTCAACCATTGATTCTGAAACAATAAATCGACCTGCATAGATTTTTTTAATACATTCAATTAAAAACTCTATTTCCTCATCTTTCAAAATAAACCCATGAATCCCGGATTTTATAGCATTTAAGAACTCCAGTCTGGATTTTGCAAGGGTCAGTGCAACAACTTTTTTGGTGAGATTTTTTTTCAAAATATTTTCAAAAAATTCATTATTTTTAATTGTGTAAAAATCAGTGTCAATTAAAATCATATCTACAGGATTTTCTTGTAGGATTGATTCTGCTTGAAGGTAGCTCGACGTGTCACCAATTATTTCAAAATTTGGATAATCTGCCAGAATCGCTTTTAAACCTTTTCGGAAAAGGGCGTGAGTGTCAATTAAAAAGATACTGATACTTTTTTCATTTTTCATATATCAATTTTACTTAGATTTAACAAAAAAACACGAGAGGGCTCTCGTGTTTTTTTGTTTCTTAATAATGCTTATTTAAATGTGTTTATATGTGCAACTACCTGCCAGATTTCGTCTTGCGAAAGTACATTTTTGAAGGGAGGCATTGAGGAATTATATGGATCCATCGTGCCACCTTCGGCAATTCTGTAATACAAATAATCATCGCCGTATTTTGCAGCGCTTTCAACAAGGTTGGCTGCTGGTGGCGTTAACGCCTGACCAGCGGGGCCATCACCCTTTCCGCTATCTCCATGGCATGATGCACATTGAACAACATAGATTGCTTGTCCGGCGGCAGCGGCATCGCTTCCTAATGGATTGGTCTTTCCCGCATATTCAGCAGGGATATTGGGGGTATCAGCGGCCGAACTACCTCCACAGGCGCTTAAAACCAATGCACTAAAAAGTAAAATGACGAGCACCATAGAAAAAGATTTTTTCATTCATTCCTCCTTGGGGTATCTAATTTATATAATTTATTATAAGTCGATTAGTTCAGAAATCAACCTGTGGCACTATAAATAACCATATACATGTAATTTATTGTGTTAATGAACAAGAAATCTGATGATATTCGTCACTTTCATTGATCATTAAACTCAATTATCTTTAAGGATAGAAAATTCATTAGAGGTGTGAAATGTTTCGTATTAGTCGTAAATTAGATTATGGAATTCAGTTAATGGTTGCATTGGCAAAAGAAAATGAAGGCAAGCCAATTCCAACCGCAAAACTCTCTGAAATGCTGGACATCCCCCTTCCCTTCCTCCATCAAATTGGTCATTCATTAATGCAAGCTGGATTGATAAAGGCTTCTCCTGGTCCTCGAGGTGGGATTAAATTAAGTCAACCTGCTGGGGATATTTCGGTCTTAGCAATAGCAGAATCATTGGAAGGCAAAATTTGTCTTAATTCTTGTATATCCGAAAATGATGTATGTCAAAATATTGAAGATTGCACAGCTCAAAACATGTGGGCAACCATGCAGGATCAAATAATAAACTTCCTGAGTGAAATTAATTTAGATATTTTGGCTAAACGGGAATTAGCGTCTGAATTGCTTAAATCTAAATAATAATGTTAAGTTTAAAAAAGCACGAGAGGATTATCTTCTCGTGCTTTTTTTTCATCCTAAAGCTGATAAAACTTGTTGACTGTGACCCTTGGGCTTCACATTTTCAAATATTTCTACCAGATTTCCCTCGGCGTTAATTAAAAATGATGTTCTCAACACCCCATAGTATTCTCGTCCATACATAGATTTTTTACCCCAAACACCATACATTTCACAAACATGATGATCATCATCAGAAAGTAGAGTAAAAGGCAAATTATATTTATCTTTAAATTTTTTATGCGATTTAGGTGAATCTGGGCTCACTCCCAAAACAATAACTCCACTTTTTTCATATTGATCATAATCGTCGCGAAATTCACAAGCTTCTGTTGTACAACCAGGTGTGTCATCTTTTGGGTAAAAATATAATAAAACAGGTTTACCCAAATAATCGCTGAGTTTATGACTATTTCCGTTTTCATCTAATAATTCAAAATCAGGTGCTTCGACATTTTTTTCAATCATTTATTCCTCCTATCATTGTATAGCTATTGTATCAATTCTGTACCCATACATGATACATCGTAGCCATCTAAAGATTGTACACGTGATCGAAATTCATCATCGTTCATAGCCAATAGTACAGGTTTGAAAATTTCAGATTGATAAATTTTTTCTGGCACAATTAAGTCGTATCGTTCTTTAAATAGTGGAATAAAATCTAAATCTAAAGCCCGTGCTGCTGCGGTTATACCCAGACCAGTATCTGCTCTGAGGGACTTAATGGCTGCAGCAACGTTCAAATGTGTGAATTCTTCTTCTTCATAACCATGGATAAGTGAAATATCAATTCCCATTTTGTCTAAGTAATAATCCAAGAGGATTCTGGTTCCAGCTCCCCTTTGTCTATTGATGTATCTAACATCTGAGCGTTTTAGATCTTCCAAAGAGGTAATATTCTTTGGATTTCCCTTTTGTACGATTAATCCTTGTTCCCGATACACCCAGGGAATTATCACCGCATTAAAGTTTTTAACATACTTCTCGACATAACTTTTATTAAATGTAGCATCTGTTGGATCAAATAGATGGGATCCTGAAAAGTGCGCTTCACCTCGATTAAGTGAAATTAAACCACCTAAACTTCCTACATTGGCAGAAACCAGACGTTTTCCTCTTAATGACAGGTATTCAGCTAATAAATCTAAAGTGAGATCATGAGAACCAATGATAAGTAATGTTTCATTAATAATGCGTTTATTTTTGTTGAGTATGACGGAAATTTTGTCTCCAGCTTCTTTCCCTTGAATACCTCTCGGAATAATCGCATACCCATCAGATCTTACCATTGATGTTATGACTCCTGCCCCCCGTGAAAGTGGCGCTGCTAAAATTCTATCGCCCACTTTTGCAGTAACAACCCGGACATAATCATCATCACCAGCTGGTGATGTAATTTTTCGAGTCAATTCTGCCTCAATTGTTTCCTGATCCTGACCATTCTTTCCAGTCCATTCATGGATTAGCGGTTTTACAAAGATCTCCCCCGTCAGAGCAGCTGAAACTGGATATCCAGGAACGCCAATTATTGGAACCTTTTTACCATTTTCCGCAAAAATCATCCCAAGAATTACAGGATGTCCAGGTCTTACAGCTACCCCGTGAACATAAACTTCACCTAGTTTCTCAATGACTTTTGATGAAAAATCTTCTGAACCAGCCGAAGATCCTGCATTTATGAGGATTAAGTCGGAGCGTTCTGCAGCGAACGAAACCTGAGCACAAAGTTCCTCAAAATTATCTTTTGTAATTGTAAATCGAATTGCCTCACCACCCCAACTAATGATTTGTGCAGCTAATACAATCGAATTGTATTCAATGATATCCCCTCTCTTAATCGCTTCACCAACGCGAACCAATTCGGACCCTGTTGGTAAAATGGATACCACTGGTTTCTTTACAACTTCAACCTGAGTTTGTCCACATGCTGCAATAGCACCAAGGTCAACGGGTATTAATAATCGATTTGCTGGTAAAACAAGTTCGGTTGCAACAATATCCTCACCCATAGGTCTGACATTTGACCAGGGAGTTAATGAATTTCGAACTCTGATCGCATAGGGATTTCTTTTAGTAGAGACAATTTTCCCATCTTCGTTGATTGCTTCAGTATTTTCGATTGGCATCACACAATTTGCCCAATCAGGTAGTGGATCGCCTGTATCAACGTAAATGGTTTGCTCATCTATGCGCAATGTGATCGGTTTGGTTGGCATTGCATTTTGAATGTCATCAGATTTGATTGCAAAACCATCCATTGCAGAAGCATGATAATGAGGAGAGGAAATCTTTGCCCAGATGGGTTTTGCTAAAACTCTTCCAACGAGATGTTCATTAAGATCTAATATTTCAGTATTTAAGAAACCTCGCAATTTAAATTTATCTAAAGCTTCGTAAAATCGTTTATTAGCTTCTTGTAAGGGTATGTCATGTAAGTATATTGTCATGTGGTAATCCTTAGATTAAGAGAATTTCAACTTCAGAATTTGCTTCAAGCCCTGTTACTTCAGGTGCAATTCTTGCCAGGCCAATTGCGTCAATAAGAGAAAATATTAAATTACTTTTGTAAAATATCGGTTCAACTAATTTCAATCCATTATTTTCTTCCTCAAGCAATCTGACAGGCATCCAATCTTCTCTGCCTGCTGCAGATGATATATTTATAGTTACCTTTCCTTTCATTGTTTGTGTTTCAATTGTTCTTAACTCTCCGCGCATTTTTGGCATGATCCTTCGTAAAAGTAGATGAGCAATGACAAATGCACTCACGGGATTTCCTGGTAAACCAATGATTGGTTTACCATTAGCAAACGCTAATATTGTCGGTTTTCCCGGCCGCACATTGATTCCATGCACTAGCACACCTGGAGTTCCTAATTCATTGATTGCATCAGCAGTCAAGTCACGAACACTTGCAGAAGAACCAGCTGTAACGATAACCAGATCATTTTCGTCATGCGCTTGTCTGAGACTATTGAGTAATTTGGATTTATCATCTTGGATAATTGGATAGCATTTCGGAATTCCTCCAAATTTTTCCACAATCACACCAAGAGAATACGAATTAATATCCCTGATTTGACCGAGGTCTGGTTTTTTATGAGGTGGGATAATTTCATCACCAGTCGACAAGATACCAACTTTTGGTAAGTCATAAACCTCGATTTCAGTAATACCAAGTGCCATGAGAGCACCAATCTCACTTGCTCGAACTTTGGTTCCCTTCCGAACTACAACATCTCCAATCGTCACGTCTTCACCTTTTAAAATTACATTCTCGCCAGCCGGAACAGCTTTGTAAACTTCAATCTCTTTAGAATTGGAATATTGAGTGTTTTCAACCATTACCACAGCATCTGCACCGACGGGTAACATGCCACCTGTATGGATTAAACAAGCTTGTCCTTTGTTAATTTGGAGATTGGCGGGTTTTCCCATTTGAATTTCTCCAGCCACTTCAAAAAACGCTGGCAAAACATCCGAAGCACCAAACGTGTCTTTACTTTTCACAGCAAAACCATCGACTGTACTTCTGGTAAATGCTGGAATATCTTCATCTGAATTGATATTTCTTGCTATAACTCTGTTTAATCCTTTTTCTGTTCTGATATTTTCAGAGCGAAACTCAACAAATTCAATGTGTTGTTGTAATCTACTAATTCCTTCGTCAGGTGTTAATAATTCTAAAAATTCGGGCATTTTTTACCTCAACCATAATATAAAAATTAAAAAATATGCTAAAACACTGATTGAACCCAAAGAAGATAGTTTTAATAATTTCCACCTGGGTTTGTATCCTTCTCCAATTCGCCACATTTCCCAAAATTGTATACCAGCTATTGGAAGTGAGAACCAGGCTGGCAATGTTAAAATTCCAGACAAACCAAATAAAGAACCTAAGCCATATAGAAGATAAGTCAATAATATAAAATAATTGTGGATTCGCATGCCTAATTTCCAGCCCAACACAGTCATAAGGGTATGATTTTGATTCTTAATATCTTCAAAATAATTTTCCAAGGATTGAGCCAGAAAATAAGCCAGTAAGAGAAAAAAAGCAGGAAAAGTGATTAAAAACAATGTTCTGTGAAGTTCATTTATCTGCAATATACATGCGAATGAAGGAGCTAAGGCAACTACACTGATTGTGTTAAAAAAACCTCGATATCCTTTTTTATTTAAAAAGAAGGGTGGAATTACAGATACAACAAGTATTATGAAGAAAAGCCCTAAAAACACCCATAGTACAAAATTTAATTCTGTCGTTGAATATAACAATACAGATAGGATGGCACCGATTGTCAATAAAGATAAAGACAAAATAAGGAAGCTGTTCCTGAGAAGAGGTAATTTTGATGAACTCTTCTTATTGTAAAACTCACTTAAATTGAAAAAACAGAATAATGTATCTGTACAAAGGCTAAAAAGTATCACAATAACCAACCCTAACCAAAAAATTTGGGGGTTGATCACTCTTCCAATATAGGAAACTAATCCTGCTCCGATTGCATAGCCAATTACAGAGAAAAGGATTGATCTTATTTTGATACATTCTCTGATTTCTTTGTAAACTTTATATTCTTCCAAAATCTAACTCTCAAAATATTTTCTATATTTGTCAGTATCCCAAATTGACAAGCGGATTGGTTTCCAATCATCTTACTAATCAATCTAGTATCATACCAGCATTTGTGAACAATAAATTCGATAAACTGCTGATTCTCACTTCCTGAATAAATTTGAAAAGAAAAACCAGACGTTAGCCGGACGCTCTGCCAACCTTCTCATAAAATAAGGATACCAATGTGTTCCATAAGGAACATAGACACGAACAGGATAGCCTTGCTCCGAATACTTCTTTTGTAAATCTCGACGAATTCCATAAAGCATTTGAATTTCATATGTCCTTTTGGAAAGCTCCTTCGTATTTGCATAATGAATAGCATTTTCAATCCGCGATTCATCGTGAGAGGCAATAGCAATTATTGGGGGAAATCTACCATTTTCACTAATTTCAGGATAATCACAATAACTAATTTTATCCAGACAAATTTTTGTTAAGAGATCAAAGTTATCATCAACATCTTTCTTTTTTGGAAAGGCTACTAGTGCAGGCTCTTTGTATGCCCCTTTGACCATTCGAATAGGAATACATTCGTTTGTTAAATTCATGACATCTTTTTCGCTTCGATACAAGTAACTTTGAATGACCGTGCCAATTCCAGGATATGTAGTCTTAAACCAATAGACCAAATCTAATGTTTCTTGGGTTATAGAGCTATCTTCCATATCGATTCGTATAAAATTCTCCATATTTTTAGCTTGTTCAAAAATATTTTGAAGGTTGTTTTTACATAACTCTTTGTCAATATTCAACCCGAATTGAGTTAATTTAATTGAAACGTTCGCATGAACATCATGACTATTAATTGCTTCTAGTAAATCAATCACTTCCTTTGTAGCTGCTAATGTGTCCTCAACAGTTAATGCATTCTCGCCCAAATGATCTACTGTAACATTTAATCCTTGATCATTTAAATTCTTAACCACTTTAATTACATCGACAATATTGATACCAGCAATAAATCTTGAGGCAACACGCCAGGCAAATTTCCAATTCATGATTAATTTTTGTGCCCAATAAGCCTTTGATAGAAAAATGAAAAATGCTCTAAACATTACCACCTCGTGTGCTCATTTTTATTAGATTTTATCTTACTACATTTGGAGAGAACATAGTTTATTTTTTCTCGATTGTCAAAAAATAGTATAGAATATTAGAAATGGCCTCCAAACATAAAAAAACCTCTATTAATAAACATTACAACAAAATATTTATTTATTTATTATTTTATATTCTAATAATGTTTGCCGGAATTAGTATAAATGGTGACCTCCAATCCAATTTTGGATTTGGAATTTTAGTATTGTTGATATTTTTCTTTAGTTTCTTCATTTTTTTAATATTCTTCGGACAATTTATATTGCCGGTTTTAAATCTTCCTGAAAGAATAAAAGCAGTTCAACGATTGATCTTATATCTCCTCGGAGATCACGGACCTGCTTTTTTTGTTGAAAATGGTGAACTAAGAGAAAGAAGAATTGATCGATCTAAGAATGGCCCCGGAGTGATCATTTTAGATACAGCCAGTGCTGCGGTATTAAGAACACCCGTAAAATACAAAGGAGCCATAGGTCCTGGTATAGCATTTACAGAGCGAAATGATCTTATTGCAGGAATTGTCGATTTACATATTCAATCCCAAAACGTTGGACCAAGACAAGAAGAAGATCCATTTGCTCCCCATCAAAAAGGCGAATCAAATGCTTCATATGAAGCAAGAATGGCCAGAAGAAACGAAACACTTGCCGTAACAAGAGATGGCATTCAAGTTTGTGTCAATGTGTCAGTACGTTTCAAATTGGATTCAAAACCAGGTGAAGGTAATTCAGCATACGGATACAATCCCATATCAGTAGAAAAAGCGGTCATTGGACAAAGCATAAACTTTGAAAAACCAGAAGATAATCCTGACAGAATAACAAGTTGGAAATGGTACCCTGTCAATCTAACAATTGATATACTTCGCGAGTACATTTCAAAATATACTCTGAACGAAATTTTTCCTTTATCGAGATCAGATATCAACCTGATAGATTTAATTTCTAATCAAATAAATCAAAGACTCACTCAATCCCATTATTATCAAATTGATAGTTATGGGAAAGAATTAAATGAAACCGTGTTCAGTAAAGAATTTGATTTATTAACAAAAAGAGGTATTAAGTTTATAGATTTATCGATAACAAACTTGCGATTTCCAGCCCAAATTGAAGAGGAATTACATACCCGGTGGAGAACATCATGGTTGGATGTAGCAAACAATGAGAAAAAAATTGTAGAGCATGAACAAGCTATCCAATCACTTTCTGGTCAAGACCAGGCATTAATGGATTACGCATATGGGACATCAAAACACCTGGGTTCATATCCAGGAACAATTGATTTATCTCCAAAAGAATTATTAACCTCTCTTTTAAAGGGAAATCTGGATACAATCTCTCAAGATCCAGAGTTATCCTCCTTATTAGGTAGTGAATATAAGGATATTTCAGAACTAATCGAATGGGTAAGATCTCAAGGAGATCTTTCATGAATCAGAATTCACATCTTGATAAGGATTTTGAAAGAACTTCAAACTTTTTTATAAATTATGTGGATTCATTGATCAACTCAATTTTTTCCACCAGTTCAAAAGCAGGTAATATTCGATCTTTTTTTCTACAGATACTTTTTATTCTCACATGGTTGATTTGTGCTTTTACATTTCATCAACCAGGAGAGATAGATTATCCTTGGCTTGATTTTTTATTAGCAATTCCTTACCCCATTGTATCTACAGTAGTAAATATCATCGAACTTTTCCTGGCCTGGGACGTATTACTTGTAATGTTCTCAATTTTTATGGGTTATCATATTGCAGCGAATTTGGCATCAATCTATCTGGCAGATATTTTTGACATAAAAGATATAACAATATCAGAAAGATACGTGAAGCAATCTGCATTTTCATTCCCAGTTTATTATCAAATTCACATTGAAAATGCCCAGGTCAGATCTGAGGATCAAATATCACCAATATATAGAATTGGCGGCCCAGGGAAAGTACTGATCAATCTTGAAAATGCTGTTGTGTTTGAAAAAAATAATGGATCACCAAGAATTGTTGGTCCGACGATAGAAAAACCAATTGAGTTGGAAAGCTTCGAAAGAATTCGTAAAATAATTGACTTAAGAGATCAGACAGCCAAATTGGATATATCAGCAAGAACTCTGGATGGAATCTCAATAGAAATTAAAGATATCCGATTAATCTTCAGTGTTTTCCGGAATTCGAACCAGATGTCAATCACCAAACCGTATCCATTTAATGAAGAATCAATTTATTGGTTGGTTTATCAGCAAGGACCAGGTCCCTGGACCACCTCATTAATAGATATGGTAAGAACTGAATTAACAAATTACATAAATCATCACTTATTGAGCGAGTTATTATCTTCTGCCGGTGCACCAGAAATTAATTTACTGTTACAAAACCAAAAAAAGATTGCAAAGAAAATTAGAAAAAATTGGGCTCATACAAGAAGATACAAAGTTAATCGTGTTTTTATTAGAAAACTAAAAATTGGTTCTCCAGATCACAAACCCATTTACTATAAAAAGACACATGAAAAGAATAAAAGGTTCTCCAGACTATTTATCAACAAAGGTGGCAATATTCCAGAACTCATCCCTCGGACTGAATTATCGAATTTATTTTATGAAAATCTAACCAGCTCGTTTCAAAGCAAAGCCCAAAAATACGGAATGAGGCTCGAATGGATTAATGTCGGCACCTGGCATTCATCTTCCAAAATCGTCCCCGAACAATACATTAAAGCCTGGAAAATTTCCAGCGAAAATGCCCTAAAACTTAACCCAAAAGTGCTTGCAGGGATTTTTAACCAAAATAGAAAACAGAATCTAGCAAAGAATATCCAGATTACACCAATAATTTCATTTATCCATAAAAGCGAAAATGGAAAATCAAATTCGGAAATTATTAATGAATTAATCCACGAATACAATGCGAAATTATGGAGTGCCCGAGATTTATACTTAAAGAAAAAAGGAAGGGTTCCAGTACAAATCGAGCGAGCTCTATCACATATCCGGAAATATCAAATGAGTGTATTGAAAGAACAATCAATTTTTCTGGGCGATACTGATATCCACAAAAGTGATAATACTGGGGAAAACCAGGAAATAGACGATCTATAAAAGTCCATTCTCTCAACAACCCAATTATTAAAGCTGCCGATAAACAAAAGTTGCCCAAAATTTATACTTGGGTGTGGTTATTCCATTAAGGAAATTTCCTTAGCGTGTAGGTGTCTGTGATGGCCACCTGGTATCTGTGGGTCTTGGTGTTCGGGTTGGAGAAGGAGTAAACGTTCTGGTTGGGGAATTTGTAATCGTGGGAGTGCGTGTGGTGGTTGAAGTAATCGTTGGGGTTCGTGTAATACTTGGTGTAAATGTAGGTAAAGGTGTCCTGGATGAAGTTGGTGTATAAGTTCTTGTAATGGTAGCCGTTGAAGTTTGAGTTGGTGTATTAGTTGGTGGATTTCCAATAATCGCAAATCGATCTGAAGTTTTCCAGGTAGGACCGACAAACAACTGAACTTCATAAAAACCTGGTCGCCATTCAGATGCCTCTCGGGTACATTCAGTGTAACCATATCCTCCTGTTCCACCGTTCCAAGGAGCAGTTTCATAACATAATATAGCCATATCACTGAGTCGATACCAAATCGATGTCCACTGACTACCCGGGATCATATCCACATAACTATAAGTAGCATACAGAATGGATATTGGATGATCAAATTCCTCAGATGGGTTAACCGGTTGTAAATTCTCATCAATGCTTTTGGAAAAAACAATCGGGCTAAATAAAGCATCAGGATTTGGAAATACTGTGCTTTCAAATAAAGCTTCGATCGTCTCTGGGATTGATGGTGTTGAACTGATCGCTGGCGTATAAGTAACGGTTGGAGAAAGGGTAATTGTTGGTGATAAAGTTATGGTTGGTGTCAATGTGATTGTGGGCGTGAGCGTTATGGTTGGTGACGGTGGAAAAATTAAGTAAATGGCTGGTTCAGCAAACCTATTAAAAAAGAAGGCAGAAATACCAAAAACAATACCAACAAATAAAAAACGTACTGCTTTCCATTGCATTTTTACTTTTTTCTGATAGAAAGGCATTTTCTGGGCAAGTTTGTAATTTTTCACCATTAACCACAAACTTGATAAAATACCTAATATTGCTAAGAAAAAAGCGGTTTGAACTGCTGTTTTGATATCTAAATTAAACATTTAATTATTACCTTAATCGATTGGGATATTATACCCTGATGACTTTACTCAAGGCAAAATCTGCAAAAATCAATATAATCAAATAAACCACGGTGATAAGGTAAATCTTTTAATGCCACTTCAAATAGATAGTATCATACAAGAAAGATACAGAATAACGAAAATACTTGGCCATGGGGGAATGGGCTCGGTATATATGGCTATTGATGAGAATATCCATATCCCTGTTGCCATTAAAGAAAATCTCGTTTTAACTGAAAATTACTCAACACAGTTCAAGAAAGAAGCGGTTATTCTTGCTGGACTTCGACATCCTAACCTTCCCAGGGTTAGTGATTATTTCTATTTGCCTGGTCAGGGTCAATATCTTGTTATGGATTATATTGATGGTGAAGATTTAAGAGAAAGAATTGAGCGGGAAGAAAAATTACCAGATAAAGATGTAATAATTATTGGTTTGATGATTTGTGATGCTTTGATGTATTTACATAACTTGTCTCCAAAAGTAATTCATCGAGATATCAAACCTGGCAATATTCGTATCACACCCGAAGGTAATGTGATCCTGGTTGATTTTGGCCTGGTAAAGGTTTTTGATATTAACCAACAAACAGCAACCGGTGCAAGAGCCATGACTCCAGGATATTCACCACCAGAGCAATATGGTCGGGGACCAACTGATGAACGAACTGATATTTATTCATTAGGTGCAACTTTATATGCAGCCCTGACAGGGATGATCCCTGAAGAAAGTCTTAATCGTATGTCAGGCAAAGAAAAATTGACATCGATTAAAAAATATCGTTCCACGATCTCTGAATCCTTGGATAAGATTATACAAACCGCCCTGGAAATTGATCCAGAAAATCGCTATCAGACAGCAGAAGAATTCTATATGGCGCTATTAGCAGAAGGAAATTTCTTAATTTCTTCTAAGAATATCGGATTAATTGCTCCTCCGCCATCATCTCACTCCAGCATTTCGATAAAAACAGGGGTCTCTCAACCACTCATCAAATCATATTATGAAAATGATAATCAAAAAATAAAAAAAACCAACAGAAAAATTTGGTTCTTAAGTCTTCTGTTGCTTTCTTTAGTTGTAGTTTTGCTTTTTATAAATCAAAATAGAAACCTCATGAATTTTTCACTAATTGGTAATCCAAAAAATCAAGATAAAGAAATAGCACAAGTTTTGGAACCACAAAATAATAACCCAACTGTTGAAATTTTTTCGACACCAAATTCGAAAGTAACTGAAAATCCTGCCCAAAATCTAATTTCGACTCCAGAACAGACAACATTTCTCGGTGGAGGTTCTGGATTTATTGCATATTCTTCAAATTATCAGGATAATGTTATGCAAATCTGGATGATGGATATTGAGGGAAATAATAAAATTAAATTGACAAATTTAGCAGATGGAGCTTGTCAACCAGATTGGTCACCTGACGGCAATAAAATAGTTTTTATTTCCCCTTGTAAAGCAAAAAAAGAGACTTATGAAGGTGCGAGATTATTTATACTGGATATGTCATCAAATAACGAAATTTATCCTGTATCTATACCTTTAGACCCTTCTGGTGATTTTGACCCTGTATGGTCACCTGATGGAAATGAAATTGCCTTCTCTTCATTTCGACCTGGTAACCATCCAACCACTAAAGAAAGATTGCTGCATATTTACATATACAACTTTACAACCAATTCTTTTAGTGAATTAACGAATACAAGATGGCGAGATCGCGCTCCATCATGGTCAATGGATGGTTCAAAAATTTCCTTTATCCGAAAAATTGCCGATAGCGAAATTTGGATTCTGGACCTAAATTCACCTGAACCTTATGTTTTTGCGTCTAAGAGTAATATTGATTTTTTATATCCGCATTGGTCTCTCAATGATCAGTTAATTTTCTTCACCCACCAAAACAATTCAGCCGGCAGCCTTCCATATATTGTTGGGAAAAGAATTGAAGACGCTGGAGTTAATATTGAATTTAGAATCCCGCCCTCAGGACAACAAAGTTTTAGTCCATCAGTCGATTCAGTTATTTCCCCCGACGGAGAATGGTTTGTGTTTGAAAGTTGGCCTGATGGTATCAATCATGATATCTATTTAGCGACGATTAATGGAGCGAATTTGGTTAAACTCACCACGGAATCTAGTTTTGATTTTAGTCCAGATTGGCAGCCATGATGTTTTTATTCGATCTCTCCTTGAGTTTTTCTGAACCCCATTTTCCTCATCACATCCAGCACCTTTGGTAATACTAAATTATAGATTGTGTATCCAAACTTGTTGGTTGGAAAATCCCATGCACCAACTGTTCTGACAAAGGTTCCACCAAACCCCAGTTTAAATTTATAAACTCCCCACATTCTATCATTTTCATTTAGCTCATCTGGAGCGCCCCAAAAATCATAGATCTTACATTTTTTTTCTTTGGCTCTTTGAATAGCTTTCCATTGAAGTAAATAAGTAGCCATTAAATTTCGATTTTTCTCTGAAGACATCCCATAAACATAAAATGCTTTACCTGAATAGAAATAGATGATGACGGCAGCTAATATTTCACCATCCAATTCAGCAATAATCGGTTCGCTCAGTCCTGCATCAAAAAATTTTTTCCATAAATTTAAATAATAGTGTTTCGATCTTATGACAAAATTGTCTCGTAATCCAGTTACTGCGTAAAGATTAAATAGTTCTTCAAAATCAGATTTATTACCAACTCTTACCTTCACACCTTTTCGCTCGCTTAATCGAATGTTATAGCGGGTTTTTTGCTTCATATCCTTCAAAATTTCTTCATCAGACTTTACTAGCGGTATGATTATCGTATTTCGAAATTGAATTTGGTCTTTAGATTCAACCCAGCTATTCCTTTTTAATAATTCCAGGAAATCAGGATAATAGTTGAGGGAAGAAAAATCCGCAATATTTTCTGTCTTAATTTCGGTAACAAAATCAGGATCGATCTTAATGAAAATCCCTTTTCGATTATTTGAAAATGCCTGTAAACCTTTAATTACCTCACTAATCTTGTCATTATCATTCGTATTCAACAACGGGCCTTTAGGACAATAATGCACTTTAACAGACATGAGTTTCGCAAATTTTACGGTTCGCTCGAGAACCAAGGTCCCAGCAATGATATTTCCTTGTAAATCTTTCCACAAAAGATAAAATGGTTCCCAGCCGTTTTCTCGTTTCACATCTGCCCATAAACTGGTTTGAAGGAAATGCGAATCAGGAAAAATCTCAATACTTTTATTCCATGTGTTTACATCAATGAGTTCATAATTTGTTGAAAGTTTCATTAATTTTCCTGAAATTCGTACTAGTTCAAATAAGATGAAATTAATTTAACTTAGATCTCCACGGATTTTCTGGAATGTGTTAATCATCTTGTATAAAATCGGATTATATACTCTATCATATGCTGGAGATGCCCTTTTTATGACACCACCAAATCCTCGTTTGAAACGATAAACTCCCCATAATCCATCAGATCTGGAGTTCAAATCCCTCTCTAAAATTTCTTCTTTTTCGTCGGGGATTCCCCACAAGTCATATGATTTACACCCAAAGGATTTAGCCCATTTCATTGCTTCAAATTGCAATAAATAGGTAGGCATTCTGTTACGTTCTAAATTATTGGAAGCACCATAAAAATACCAGGAACGATCCCCACTTCGAAAAACCATGAGCCCTGCCAAAGGAGTTTGTTCAAATTTTGAGATTAATAATGCAACTTTATGGCTGGGGCTAAATAAATCAAAAACTAATTGATAATATTTTTTTGAGTGTACACCAAAATTATCACGTTTACTTGTGTCTAGCATCAATTCATAAAAGGTTGAAATATCAACAGTTTCTTCTATCTGAATTCCTTTTTTAATTGCCAGTTTGATGTTATATCTGGTTTTTTGTTTCATTTTTTCCAACCAATCGCTCTCACTCCCCTGTAAATCTATTTCGATGGTGCTTTTAGGTTGGATAGGTTTAGACACAATAAATTTTTTATCTAACTGGTCATGATCGCGTTCACCCATAAAACTGTCTTGTTCATATTTGAGAAATATTGCCTTATTAGAGATGCAAAATTCATCGATTGATTTCCAAAGGCTATCATTTTCTGTGCTGATTATGCCTTTAGGGATATACGCAATTTTGAATCCGAAAGGCAACTTTCTCATTAATAATTGAAAAACTAAACCGTTATGTTCAAATCTATGAGGATTCCAACCAAATTCAGATTTTAGTTCTCCCCATTCAAACGTTTGAAGAATATGTGGATTTTCTACTGTGGGAAAAATTTCATCCCATGTTTTTTTATTGATTAGATTCATATTAATTAATGGTATTTATGTCAGCAGGTGGCGTTTTTCGAACCTGAGCCCCTGGGATTTTCTCATCAAAAATATTCACAATTTCAGAAATATTTCCTTTTGTAGCCAAATTAATCAATTCATTTACCACATCTTCAACCTCTTCTGATGGCAAATTATCTTGATTGGATAAGTGGTAAATATCCGGATGATTTGTTCTCTGGAAAGTTAAACCTTCATCCCATAAATCTTCTTCTAATTTTTCTCCAGGTCGCGAACCTGTAAAAACAATTTCTATGTCTCGCCCAGGTTCTAATCCAGATAAGCGAATTAAGTCTTCAGCAAGATCTACAATCTTAACCTGATCGCCCATATTCAAAACGAATGTCTCTCCGCCTTTGGCCATACCTGCAGATTGCAGCACGAGGTAGACGGCTTCTGGAATTGTCATAAAGTATCGCTTCATATCAGGATGTGTGATTGTTATTGGGCCACCTTTCAGGATCTGCCTTTTAAATAACGGAACAACACTACCCCTACTCCCTAGCACATTTCCAAATCTTACAACACAAAAAGGTTTTTTACTTTTTTGAGCTGCATTTAAAACAATCATCTCAGCAATTCTTTTCGATGCCCCCATAACGTTTTTTGGTCTGATTGCTTTATCCGTTGAAATCATAACAAACTTATCAACATCAGATTCGAGGCAAACTTCCACTAAATTTCTCGTTCCAAAAATATTATTGGTTACTGCCTCTTCAATATTTAATTCCATCATCGGAACATGCTTATGCGCAGCAGCATGAAAAACAATCTGCGGTTGATGTTTTGATAAAATCTGCTTCAATCTGTTTTTATCTCTCATATCTGCAATGATTGGAACGATCGAAAGACCTGGAAAACTCTCTTTCATATCCATTAAACTTTCAAAAATACTATTTTCTCCGTGTCCGATCATTATCAATTCTGAAGGGCCCCATCGGGAAATCTGTCTACACAATTCCTTACCGATCGACCCACCAGCTCCGGTAACCAGAACTATTTTTCCGCTTAATGAAGAGCCAACAATTTCTTCATTCATATTCGTTGGTTGTCTTCTTAACAAGTCGGTAATATCTACTTCACGTAATCGATTTACATTAACTGAACCGCCTAACAATTCATAAATCCCTGGCATAGTACGAAAAGGTTTATTCTTTAATCGGCAAATATCAGCCACCAATCTAACCACTCGACCTGGAGCACTAGGAATCGCAATAATGACCTCATCAACATGTAATTTCTCGAGTACTTTCGGGAGATCTGTTATCGTACCAACCACTGGAATCCCAAAGATCTGTTGTTTTTGCTTGGCAGGATTGTCATCCAAAAAACCAACAGGCAATAAATTCATCTGGGGGTTTTTTTGAATTTCACGCACCACCAATGCTCCAGCATCTCCTGCCCCAACAATTACTAATCTTCGTTGCTCAGTATTTTTTGAAGGTGCAGAACCAACAGACATCGAATCACCAATGATTCTCAGTGAAAAACGAATACCACCCACAAAAACGAGAGATAAAATCCAATCAATAACCAGAACCGAACGTGGTAAACCTTCAAATACACCAAATGACAGAAGTGAAATAACAACCGATGAAACGACAACTGACGCAGTGGTTACAGAGACAATAATGAGCTTTAATTCCTGAACACTTGCATACATCCACATTCGGCGATACAGTCCAAACAAGTAATAAACAAGAGGTTTAATTATCAGGGAAGTGACTGCTATCCAAATAGCACTTGGGAGATATTGGAAAAATTGAGGACCTAATTCAAATCTGAGAGCATAACTACCTAAAATCGAAATTAAAATAAGAACAAGGTCACCAAAAAGAATATATTTGTTTCGAACACTTGGTCGACCTCTCATTTTATCGCCCTCTCAATCCAATAACAGAACTTATAGTCAGTAGCATAATTGAGAGATCCATCATTAAATCACGATGTTTAATATAGAAAAGATCATATTCTAATTTCATTGCATTTTCTTCTATTGTAGATGCATAACCGTAATTTACTTGTGCCCAACCAGTAAGTCCAGGTTTGACTAATAATCTTCCTCGATAGAACGGGATTTCTTTTTGATAATTTTCTACAATCATTGGTCTTTCAGACCTGGGTCCAACCAAGCTCATTTCACCTTTGAGAATGTTAATAAATTGAGGAAGTTCATCCAAATGGCTTTTTCGTAAAATTTTTCCGACTGTTGTTATTCGATCATCATTTTCTTCTGCAGGACGGAAATTCCCATTTTTTTCTGCATCAACAAACATCGTGCGAAATTTTAATATATTGTAAGTTTTCCCATTCTTGCCTAATCTAATTTGTGAATATATTATTGGTCCCCAATTATCAAGGATGATCAGTAATCCAATTATGGGATAAAAAATTAGGGTGATGACACAGCCAATAAATCCAAAAATAATGTCAATCAATCTTTTTCCTAATTCATAAAATCGATTGACATGCGAATAATCTATAAAGCTTCTTAGTAACCAATCTGGTTTTAGTAAATATATAGGTACACGTCCTGTCAATTCTTCATACATTACAGGCATTGATGTAATTTCTATTCCTATTTCCTCTGCTTCAATCAAAGAATTCAAAGTACCTGGATCCATTTCGCCCGTAATGGAAAAAACAACATCCGAAATATTAAATTCATTCAAAAGAGAATTTAGTTCAGAAATTGTTCCTAAAATGGGGAAACCTGATATATTCCCATCTTTTTTTTGTGGATCATCATCCACCAATCCTATTAATTGAAAAGGTTTAGGATTCGAATTCTTAATGATCTCAACTAATGCTTTACCAGAATTTCCAGCACCAACAATAATTACTCGTCGTTGAAACCTAGATGCTGTGAAGATTTTAATATAAATCAATCTCCAAAGAACAGTCAAAATAGCTGCACTTGCAAAAAATAAAGCTACTCCTAATCTGGGTAATGTGTTTGGTTCAGATAAAAAGAAGACAACTAAATAAAGTGAAATACTGAGAAATATTGATATGCCAATTCCACTAATTGTTTCGGAAATTTTGTGAACCTTTCTTACATCATATAAACCAGACAGAAAAAGAATCCAAAGTAATGGTAATAAATAAAACCAAAATGGTGGTCTTTCTACTAAAAATTGTAAAGAAAATCGTAGCCATTCTTCTGGTTCCACGGACCAAAAATAGAGCGCAATAAGTAGAGATAGAATCGCGATAATGAAGTCACCGGTTAATAAGATCAATTTCCTTTCAGATGGCCTTAATTTCCAAAATCCTTTTTGACTAATATCCGTATTAACCATGCTTTGCTTTTCCCAATCCGGTCGTCAAACTATATATAAAACCCAAACCCCAAGAAAAATGCATGACAATGATAGCTATTGGGATTCCAAAAAAACAATAAGACTCTGTTTTTTTGTCAATAACTGATAATGTTCCAAAACATAAAATAAGAATATACAACAAAGTTATTATGCTCAAAAGAATCCACACCATCGGAAGAAAAATTGACATGAGAATTAATAGGATTATACCAGTGACAAATATTGGTGGAATTGCCTGACGCCAACGTAATGTGTCAGGATACCTCTTGAGCATTCGAAATTTCCAATACCCATATCTCCAATATTGTTTAGATAAACTTCTTATTGTGTCTCTAGCGACATATTGGGTTTTGATTCTTGGATCAAAGTAAATTTTTTTCCCTGAATTTCGAATTCTTACATTAAATTCATAATCTTCATTCGCTAATAAATCCTCATTAAAATAGCCAATCTCATCGATCAGATCTCTATAAAACGCACCAAATGGAACTGTGTCAACATATCCAGCTTCAGAACTATAACGATATTTGGCATCACCGACACCAAATGGATGTGATGCTGCCAATGAAATGCACTTTCCTATCTTTGACTCAGCACCTGGAATAATAACCCATCGTCCACCGACATTCGAACCCAGCTTATTATTCAGGTCCTCAACACAATATTTTATGTAATTCGGGTCAGGTATTGAATGTGCATCCATACGAACAATAATATCACCCGTACTATTTCTAATTCCAATATTCAAAGCAGCAGGGATGTTTTTTTGTGGATTTGTTATAACTTTGACACTTAAATTTTTGTGTTTTTCTTTTTCATTCTCAATAACTAACAAAGTTTTATCAGTTGAAACACCATCAATGATGATTATTTCAATCAATTCATGTGGGTAAGTTTGTTGATTTAGTGCTTCAAGTAAAAATCCGATATTTTTTTCTTCGTTGTAACAAGGCACTATTACTGAAACAAAGTTCATTAATGGTTTCATTCCTTCAGTTTATTATTTTTTCAGCAAAAGCTGTATTCTAAAGATCGAAATTTACTTTTTTACTGCAATTGCTTCGATTTCTACACAGGCACTTTTTGGTAAAGCCGCAACTTGAAAAGCGGATCTGGCTGGTGGTTCATTGATAAAATATTCAGCGTAAATCTTGTTCATCAGTGGAAACTCTCCAATGTCTTTTAGAAATACAGTGGTTTTTACGACTGAATTTAAATCTGAACCAGATGATTTTAAAACTTCAATCAAATTTTTAATTGCCTGATGCGTTTCAGTTTCAATTCCTCCTTGAACCAATTCACCAGAAACTGGATCAAGACCTAATTGGCCTGAAGTAAAAATATAGGTTTCAGTCTCAATTGCAGCCGAATATGGGCCAATCGCTTTTGGAGCACTTTCAGAAATGATTACTTTTTTCATTTTCTAATCCTTTATTTATTGTCTGACAATTATACCTTGCAATCAAGATCTCACCTTATTTGAAAAATGACGATCTAATAATGAAGAGTTTTCGGGTCACTCGTTATACGTTTTCTGAAAACCCAATAAGTCCAGGCTTGATATGCGATAACAATTGGAACAAATATGAGAGCAATTATTGTCATAATTCTTAATGTATATTCTCCTGATGCACTATTCATTATCGTTAAGTTGTATATTGGATCAATGCTTGAGACCAGGACTCGTGGATAAAGGATCAGAAAAATGGTACTCGCTGAGAAAATAATTGCCAGACAATTCATAAAAAAAGCCCAGCCATTTCGCTTGATTTTTATAAACCAACCGACAGCAAACAATGATAATACAGCACCAATTGGAACAACTCCTGGATTTACGCCAAGTTGATCGATAATGTCTGTAAAGAAATAAGTTTCGATAACAAATAATAATAAAACCAAAATATTAGGTAGCCAGAGTTTCATTGCAATATTATTGATTCTATTGGCAAATGGTTTTTCTAATTTCATCGAAAGAAAAATCGCACCTTGGACAGTAAACCCTGTTAATGTTACAAGACCACCAATAATTGAGTAAATATTTATTAAATCCCAAAAGTTTCCTACGTAAATAAAATTTTCTCCAATTGGAACTCCCCGAATAAAATTAGTGAACGCAACGCCCCACAAAATCGCAGGAATAATACTTCCGAAAAAAATTGACCAATCCCAAAATTTTCGCCATTTAATGTCTCCAACTTTACTTCGAAATTCAAAAGCAACACCTCTTAAAATCAAAGAAATTAACATAAGAAATAAAGCTATATAGAAACCACTGAATAATGTCGCATACCAATCAGGAAAGGCGGCAAACATTGCACCACCAGCGGTTATTAGCCAAACCTCATTTCCATCCCAATGAGGTCCAATTGTATTGATTACCATTCTTCGCTCAGTGTCACTTTTTGCAACAAAGGGCAATAATATTCCTACACCGAAATCAAAACCTTCCAAAATGAAATATCCAATAAATAAAACTGCAATTAGTAAGAACCAAATCGATTCATAATTCATAATTCACCTCAATCATTCCCAATAGGTTTTTTCGTCTTCAGTTTGTTTAGGTTCTTCAAGTGTAATTTTCTTAGCATACTTTATTAATAAAAATACATCGACAACCATCAATGCCCCATAAATTACTGTAAATCCTATTACTGATAACCAGAGCATACCAACTGTCAAATTCGGTGAAATAGCGTCTGAAGTTCGCAAGTAACCATAAACTACCCAGGGTTGTCTTCCAACTTCAGTTAAAATCCAACCAGACGTATTTGCAAGGTAAGGTAAAGCGATTGCAAAAGGAAAGTATTTTATCAACCTAGAACTCAAAACTTTTTTCTTCATGACCAGATAAAGTCCTAAAGAAGTCAAAAAGAACATCAGGAAACCAGAACCAACCATAGCCCGAAATGACCAATAATTTATAGTGATTGGAGGAATGTAATTTCCTGGACCGTAGATTTGTTCATACTCGGATTGAATATCTTTTATTCCCCTTACTTCACCGTCAAATCGATTGTATGAAAGTAAACTTAAAATCGCGGGAATTCTAATCGCAAAAACATCTTTTTGGTTGTTCTGATCAACAATAGAAATGATTGAGAATGAAGCAGGATTTTCAGATTCCCATAATGCTTCTGCTGCTGCCATTTTCATTGGCTGTGTCTTGACCATATGTTGTCCTTGACTGTGACCTACCAAAATGACCAAAAACACTGAAATCAATCCAAATATTGTGGCTATTTGAAATGACTTCTGGAAAAAAGAAACTTGCTCCTTTCGAAATAGAAAGTAAGCACTAATTCCAAAAACAAATAAAGCACCGGTTGTATATCCACTTAATACCGTGTGGGGAAATTGAACCCACACATTTGGATTTCCAACAAGGGCACCAAAATCATTCATGACCATTCGTTCATTTTCAAGCATAAAACCCATAGGTGATTGCATAAAGGAATTCGCCACCAGTATCCAAAAAGCTGAAAGCGTAGACCCAATAGCAACTAACCAAATTGAAAATAAGTGCAATTTTTTTGATAATTTATCCCATCCAAATACCCATACACCAATAAATGTTGATTCCAGAAAGAAAGCTAACAATGCTTCAATCGCCAATGGCGCTCCAAATATGTCGCCCACAAATCTTGAATATTCTGACCAATTCATGCCAAATTGAAATTCCATTACGATACCTGTAACAACGCCCATAGCAAAATTAATAAGAAACAATTTTCCCCAATACTTGGTCATTTGTTTGTAAATTAAATCGCCAGTCTTAAAATAAATAGTTTGCATGATTGCCACTATTAATGCCAATCCAATCGTTAATGGTACAAAGAAAAAATGATAAACGGTGGTTAATGCAAATTGCCATCTTGATAAGGTGATCACGATTTCGTCCATATTATTTCTCCAACAAGAGATTTTTAGAAAAAACAGAATGATAAATTCACTAAAATTAATGTGAATTATCGCACAAAATGATGATTTGATCTAATTATCAACTTAGTAAAAAAATTTAAAAGAAATTAAATTTTGGGGATTGAAAAGAAAAATTTACTGCCTGTTCCTAATCTGCTTTCCACCCAGACCTTACCATTGTGTGCCTCAATTATATGCCTGGTGATTGATAAGCCAAGACCCGTTCCACCTGTTGATCGTGCTGGATCTGTTTTGTAAAACCTTTCAAAAATCCTATTAACAGATATGCTTTCAATACCGATACCCGAATCCTCCACAGAAAATGTTATTTCTGAAAGGTTATCCTGGACTCTAACTTTTATAATTCCCCCAGGTGGGGTAAATTTAATTGCATTG
>JAHYJK010000072.1 GCA_019429225.1 Anaerolineaceae bacterium | reverse complement strand
GTGGGGTCCATTTCATCCAGAAGATACTTAATCGCCCATCCTCGGCCACCAAGATATTTTGACGCAAATTCTTCATCAACAGATTCAACTTTTATCGATTTTGTACCAAGATTTACTCTTAAAATTTTTCCATGCCAGGCAAACATTTCTATCTCCTTTAAATCAAATTAGCCTCCAGCCATAGCTGAAAAAGCACAAACAACATCTTCCTCTTTTAATGGTTCACCAGGAACCATTGTTTTTCCATTTATTAAAACAACACTTTCAGGAATAGGTGGGATTGAAAACATTTGCAATATCTCTTCAGGATTTATATTTTCAGCAATATTAATGGATATCTGATTCCCGATAGTACCCATTGGAAGATAATTACGGTAATTAGCCAATAATTTCAAATAAATTTGCATAGATTATAAAATGATACAAAAGCCATATAGATAAAACAAGTTTTGCTTGTCATTGATTTCTTTTGACAAATTGCAAATTCAGAAAAATTACAAAAAGATTATCGCCACACCAACCATTGCTATAAATGTTCCTATCATGGCTTGTTTTGTAATTTTTTCTTTTAATATTGTGCCAATTGGTAAATGGAAGATAGGGGTTAATGCCATTAGTGTCGATGCGATTCCTACCTTGGCAAATTGTACAGCAATTAATGAAAGCCATACCCCCAGAAATGGTCCTACCATTGCTCCTGCGAATGCAAATCTAAAGGCTTTAGGAAATTGTCTGATTTGTTGAAAACTCTTTTTTACTTGTTTGGAAAAAATAGCAAAAATCCACACAGAAATCACAGCGACCACAACACGAATGACGACACCCGAAAGTGCAGGAAACTCTGGGGGTAAACCTTTTTTGGCAAAAATGAGTCCGACTGCTTGTCCAATGGCGGCCCCAACGCCAAAAAGAATACCAATCCATTTGTGACGATTACTATATATCGGATTATGAGAATTATTACGGTCCAATATCACAAGAGAAATCCCCCCAATGGTAAGAAAGACTCCACTCATTTGCAGGAAGGATAAGGTCTCCCCCAGAAATATCCAGGCAAACAAGGCACTGATCACAGGCGTAATAGCCATCACTAACATAGCCAAGCGGGGTCCGACCATGATGAAAGATTGGAATAAAAAAAGATCTCCCAGAACCAACCCAATGATGGAGGATAAACCTAACCATATCCATTGATCATTGGTTGCAGTTAATGGGATCGGGGTTCCAAAAACCAATGTATGAGTAATGATAAGAAATAAAAATGCAAAACTTAATCTAATACGATTTAAGGAAGAAGCCCCGATTTGTTTTCCAGAAACCGAAAACAATATCGATGATAAAGCCCACAAGAAAGCTGCTGATATAGCTGCAAATTCGCCCATAATTTTCCAATCTACTCAAATCGATGTATCTTACCATGAAGTCAGGCGATTGATATCAAATCTCACCAAAAGTTTGAGAAAATTATTGGAGGATTGGACTGGTTATTACTGTCTACTCGGGTAGGGATCAATTTGTGGGCGCATGTTATGTTAATAGGGAATAAATGAATGTCCCAATAAATCATTATTTGAGGTGCAATATGGAACTTCTGGCTTACTGTGAAGCAAAAGCAAATGAATTGGCGAGATTTGTAAAAGGTGAAAAATCAATGCTTATCAGAGGTGCTACTGGCAGAAAACTCCCGTATGGAAAAGTAAAAATAGGAGAACCTGTTTATTTGATTGAAAATGATGGCAAAGGATTGATTATCGCAAAAGGAGAGGTTGCAGAGGTAATAAATTCTGACCGGTTATCCGAAGAAGAGTCAATCGAATTGATTTTGGATCAAATGCAAAAATTAAGATTGACTGATGATCAATTCAAGAGATGGTCGGGTAAGAGATATCTATGTCTGATTGAGTTGAAAAATGTAACCAGTATTCCTCCATTTACGTATGAAAGAGCAGTCAATATGGATGATTGGATTACTGTTGAATCGATTGATGAAATT
Organism: Anaerolineaceae bacterium; assembly: GCA_019429225.1. Classification (GTDB taxonomy): domain Bacteria; phylum Chloroflexota; class Anaerolineae; order Anaerolineales; family Anaerolineaceae; genus UBA6170. The sequence continues at coordinate 14,576 of JAHYJK010000072.1, read as the reverse complement.
AAGAAGGAAATTTCTGATTAAGGAAACTTAATCGGAAGAAAGGTGATAATTTAATGGAAAAGGAAAATAAAACATCAAGTGTGGGTTTGGGAATTGTCTTTGGTGTGGCTATTGGCGCGGCCCTGGGTGTTATTTACAACAACATCGCACTGGGAGCTGCATTCGGTGCTTCTTTTGGAGTTATTGTAGGCGCGATTATTGACGGATATAAAAATCAGGATAAGAAATCATGATTTCACAATAGTTAATTCTTTGGTTTCATAAAAAAGCCAGGTTTTTCTGGATGAAAAACCTGGCTTGCATAGACAGATTACTTTATAAGTCGATTAGAATTTCACGGCAAGGTGAAATGTAACAAAACGCTATTACCAGCGTCAGATACCCAAACACCATTGTTGCGATCAAATGCCAGGGCAGCGGGTAATCCAAATCCATCCGTACCTGGGCTGTAATCACCCCAACCCATGATAAATTGGCCATCCGGTTGGAAACCTAATATCCGGAAACCTTCAGGATCTGTGGTGTACACATTTCCAAAATTATCGGTTGTCAGGAATGGTTTATTATCCAGGCTCTGTCCAAACCAACCAACGATGTCCCAGGAATTAATGGCATAATAATTTGTTTTTTCTGAATCTGGCATGAATACTTGAATGCGTTGGTTCCAGGTATCGGAGATATAAATTTCTCCATTTAACCCCATGGCAAGACCAACCGGTTCGTCCAATTGACCCAAATCGAAACCTGCTTCACCAAACTGATTAAGGAAATTTCCATTTGAATCAAAGATTGCTACCCGTTTATTTCCTGTATCAGCGATGTAGACTCGATTTTCATCATCCACAATAATTCCTCTGGGTCCCCAGAACCCATCCGGATTTTCTGCTGCACCAAAGTATCCCCACATCGTGATGAAATCACCTTCAGCAGTGAATTTTTGGACACGATGATTCCAGGTATCGGTAACATAAACTGATCCATCCGGACCAATCGCTATTCCCCATGGTTCATTGAAGGTTCCTTGTGGTGCTTCACCAGAAAGAATATCCGCAAAGTTTCCCCAGGTATTCAGCAATGTTCCATCTTCAGTAAAGCGTTGGATGCGGTGATTGCGTGAGTCAGCCACGTAAATCGAACCATCAGGACTAATGGCAACTCCACGTGGAGCATCTAATTGACCAGGTCCTTTTCCATAAGATCCAATGATCTTATCAGGTAATAAAGATTGGATTTTTCCTTCATAAGGATCGACGACCGGCTCGGAGATAATGGCAGGCATCGAACCATAATTCCAAATCTGTCCGACTATATCTTTGCGTATGTACATTCGAATGGGATCAGAAGGTGACCAGGTGGAGACAGTGAGATCACTTCTGCCTTTAATTGCTGCATATTTGCTGTAATCCTTGTTGAGCCAGATTTGGAAAAGAGCTGACCGCATGTTGGCGTCTGTGATTGCATATTTGATTCTTTCCCAGGTCAGAAAATAATAATCCTGGGTTGGCCAAACCAGGCGGATATAATCGTATTTCACGTAATCATCCTTGACCAATGAATCAATCTTGGAGTAGTTCTGATCACTTGCCAGAATAATCGGAGAATTTAGCAGGTCACGGGTTGGTTTATCGGTATACCATTGTTTATTTGGGTAATCACGGAAATACCACCAGTATGGATACAATGAGTCGTTATCATATGCTACATTTATTTTCTTTTCTCCAACCGTGCGTTTGGATATTTCTTCCACCTGCTCCAGGATATCTTTTGGCCCACGATCCGCATGTGCATAAACAAGAAATTCTTTTCCATTATCATAATTGATGAAAGATGCCATGTAGGCAGCACGGATTGTTAAAATTGATAACAACACGGAAAATGCCAAAACTAAGATTCTGGCTACGCCCATCCAGGAAAAATTTCTCAAGTAATGAATAAATCCATAGGCAGAAAAAATCAGGACGAAGATGGATAAGATGAAAGTACTAGTTACCTGTAATTGTTCCAGGGAATTTCCCTGGAATGGAGGAGTCGAGCCCATAATAGCTCCCAGAAAGCCGAGAAGGCTGGTGATTAATACTGGTAACAGCAAGAGACTGATCCAGCTTTTACTTTCCTTAAATTTTTCCCATGGAATTTGTCCGATCAGTTTATCGAACCCCCAGGCAGCTGTCAGAGCAAAAGGCAGGGCAATGTGAACTGTCAACCAGGGCATCTTTTCACCTGCGAGACTATATGCCAATAAATTCATCAATGAGAAAAAGCCCAATAGAAATAGTACAGGTACGCGATAATGATCAGGAATAAATTCTAACGATTCTTCAAAAGTTTCTTCAACATCTTCATTTTCCTGAATGATTTCATTCAATCCCTCCTCAGGGATATTTTCTTTGATCGATCGGTTTTCGGTACCCTCCAGTTCATCGCTCTCCTGTTTTTCGAAGGAGATGGGATTGAATTGTGTCAGGGGTGATAAAGGCACTGAAACTGCTACACTCGATTTTCGCAAGTGTGTCAATCCGAATATGATGGCTATGAAAAAGCCAAAAATCGCCAGGTATTCATAAAAAGGCATTTGCAATACAGCATAATAATAAAGTGGTTGGGTGCCACGATTAACTGCCTGTTGTTCCAGCCAATACCCCAATGAACCAACGATGCCAGTAAAGAAACCTCTACCATTCGTAAAAAAAGTTGTATAAAAAACAATAAAAATTGCCCAAAAAACAGCCATATTTTTGAACCAAACTTTACGGTTCCACCAAACGCCAATTGCAACGGCGATAGCGCCTAATGCCAACAAAGCGACTCCAATGCGGATCATTCCCTCAGTTGTGTAATCGGTTGGTTTCCAGTTTTGTCCCAACAGAGAACCTGTGATATTAATCGGAAATGCAGCTAAGAGTGGAAGTACAATTGTTCCATTCAGAATCAACAAATCAAATGTACGTAGATGCCGGATTGCATCCAGCCCAATCCCTTTTACCAACATAAAGATGGTGAATATGCCGACCAATATTGCCACCAGGACAGACAGGCTGGCTAGCAAGCCGATATTGGAAGCTGATTGTGAAATCACTTCACCCAGTTCATTGGTGGGATTCTGTTTTGCATTCATGTAACCCAGAATAATTCCTGCAAATACCAGCCCCATCGTTATCACCATCAGAATTACGAATAGTTGTCGTGATTGGGTTGTTCGCCAGCGTTCTCGAATGACCTCAGTTAAAAATTGAAACGCCAGAAACAGGAGAAGTATGGCGATGTAAATATATGCGGTTTCTTTGGCTGCAAAATTCAGGGCGTGCGATATTGTCAGCAATAACAATGAAAATGTATCACCCCGGTCCAAATACCGGAGAGTGGCATAAATCATCAATACAGCAATGAGTTCAATCAGCCCTTCGTTTCTGGTGTAACGCCCATAAAAAAGCAAGTACGGAGATATCAAAAAGAGAAATCCCCCGATCAAATGACCATATTTTCCCAGATAGGGCTTGAAAAGTAACAAAATTAGAACAATAGCTGCAACACTCCCCAGCGCTGCTGGTATGCGGGATGTAAAATCGGAGTCTCCGAACATAAAATAGGATAACGCGATCAGATGAAATTGAAGCGGACCATGTGTGATTGGATCCTGAGTATATCCTTTTCCGGTAGCCAGATCCCAGGAGGGAACGACATGATTGACTTCATCATGACTCATGACCCGGGCTCCGAGATCATAGAAACGGCTAACTATGGCTAAAAGAATGATGATTATGATGAACACATTTTCAATTGTTAGTTTTGGTAAGTAATCTGAGATTGGTTTATCAAGCCACGTGTTGGTTGTTTTTTCAGAATTCATACAGGACGTCTCCACACCTCTTTTTTCAGGTTGAAAATCTCAATTTTTCAAAATTCCTATTGTCTACTAGATTAGCAAAGCGTTGATAATCAACAGTTGTCAGGTCAAAAAATCATATTTATACTTCAACAGGTTTTTCTTTTGACATTCTTTTTAATCAACTCTATACTTTTCTGATCAATCAAAAGTATAGCGTAATTTTATCGCAAAGTAAGGATAGATATGAAGCAACCATCAAAACTGACCCGTTATAGTATGTTTGGTCTCCTGTATTTTGCTCAAGGTTCGGTATTGAGCTATTTCACGGCATTAAACGCAATCTATCTTTTGTCATTCGGTCTCAACCTGGGGCAAATTGGATTAATCAGTGGGATTGCACTTACTCCATTTGTGCTGAAGATTTTTCTGGGTATTCTGAGTGATCGGGTCAGTTTATTCCAGATGGGGCACCGGAAACCATATATCGTTATCGGATTGATCATTCAGGCAGTGTGTTTATTTATTGTTCCATTTATTGATCCGGGAAAGAATTTTACATTATATGGACTGATGGCCTTTCTGGTGATGTCCGGTATGGCGATGTATGATACCACCACCGATGGTCTTGCTTTGGATACAACGCCCGAAGATGAAGCCGGCAAGATACAGGGTATCATGGTCGGTGGCAGGGCGATGGGGGTGGTGGTGCTATCCAGTCTGATTGGTGTTCTGGCTCAGAACGTATCCTGGATGGCTGCATTCTGGCTATTGTCAATTCTGACGCTCTTACCATTGGTTTTTCTGATTGGTTTTAAGGAGCCTCCTAGAAAAGCTGACCAAAAATTTGAGTGGAAGGCCTTTGCAGCATTCAAACACTGGCCGATTATCGCTTTGGGGTTATTGGGTGCTTTGTATTCATTGATTATCAATGCTGCCAATGAAATTATTAATCCATTTCTGCAATCAGATTTTGGCATATCCGTTATGATGGCGGGATTTTTTACGACTGTGTGGGGGATTGGTGTTGTTGTTGGAGGAATTACTGGTGGTCCATTGACCGATCGGGTAGGACAACGGCGAGCTGTAGAAATTGCATTGGTGATTTCCTTCTTTTCTGTAGCTATCTTTTCATTCACCTCTACAGCAGCCATCGCCTGGCCTCTGGTTTTTATCTTCGGTGTGGCGTATGGTTATTATGAAACAGTTTATTTTGCGATTTCCATGCGGAAATCTGACCCCAGAATTGCGGCTTCGATGTTTTCGATTTTAATGGCAATAGCCAATATTGGAACAGGCATTGGATTGCCGATTGCAGGTTTACTGGCCGATGGCGTTGGATTTCGTTGGACATTTGCTATCATTGCCAGTTTGAATCTTCTGGCTATTCCGTTACTGCCAGCAATATTTGGGAAAAAAGAGAGATAAAGAAAGAAATGGGCTGTTTCATTTTGGGAAACAGCCCATTGTTTTCAATTCAGTTCTTTGTTAATAAGGTAGTGATTTGGAATTTAGGGAAATTATTTCTACTTTCCGCCGTTTCCACCGCCGTTGCCACCACTACCACCGTTGTTGCCGTTGTTTCCATTGTCATTGTCACCAGCATTCAGATGGTCGTAAGTGGAATTCTTATCCTCTCCAAAATTGCGAAATAGATTCGGGTCAACCTCGGAAAGTACGTCTTCTTGTTGATGCATCCACTCAAAAGGACCGACTTGTGTTTCAGTGCCTTGATTTTGTGTTTGCTGTGAAAAAACATTTCCTTCAACAAGTCCTTCCCTGTTCATGTATAAATACATCCAGGCATCCTCTAATTTTTCTTCTCCATATTGTTTTGAAAAAGTAGCCATGAATTCGAGTTCGCTTGCGAGCAATTCTGGATCTTCAATGCTTGCATCTACCAAGCCGGCTTGATAATTCATCATGCGTTCAAATTGATTTTGGAATGGTACACCGGTTTGTTCACCTTTATTCATCAGTTGTTCTTGATATTTTAATTGTTGTTGAACCATCAATAATTTGCCAATTGGATCTTCTGTATTAACTCCATATTGTAATGCCCTTTGAAATGCTTCTTGCCAGGCAAGTAAATGTGCTTCTCCAACAACTTCACCTTCATCAATTAGAATGTGAATTTCCTCAAAACGTTTAAAAGCATGGTTTAGAGCAATGTCAAATTCGGTTTCTGGATCGGTTGCAAGACCCAATTCAATATCTTCTACCAGGGTCTTTACAGGGTAAAGTAAATCTCCTGGCAGGCTGTCCTGTGCAGCTACTGCGCTAATCCCGCCACCCAATAAGAGTGAGAGGATCGTTGCGATTGTTATTAGTTTCATGGAAAAAGTCTCCTTCTTGATATTTAGCTGGTTCCACCATGATTTTCTAGAAACAGAAACCGTTGTTTCACCAGCTAACTGGCGCATTTCGCTCAGGAAATTCATTTTGGTTGATTGCACCCGTAAAGGATTTCTTTCAGGAATTGCGTCCAATTTTTCCAGTTTTTGTTTGATTTCATTTTCCCAGTTATTCATAGCTTCACCTCTAATTTTTTTCTGATCGTCTGTAAACCACGATGTTGAAGGGCTTTCACCGCACCGACAGGTTTGTTCATTGCTAAAGCAATTTCCTGATTTCCCAAACCTTCCAAAAATTTGAGGACGACTGCTTGTCGTTGGTTCTCCGGAAGTTCTCGCAAAACATTCCGGATCTCCTGACTTTCGATGTTATCAATAACGATATCTTCCGGATGATCATGTTGCGAAGCATGATGCTCTGGAAGACCCTCATCTTCTGGAATAGCACGTCGGTATTGATCTGTTATCCAGTTATGTGCCATCCGATACAGGTAAGGCCGGACATACTTTTTAGGGCCTTTGCCAGATTTGAGCGCATGTAAAAATCGGCTAAACGTTTCAGCAACACATTCTTCAGCTTTGTCCTGGCTGCCCAATAAGCGGTAACCATATCTGTAAATTGCTTCATTGTATTGATCAAAAACCGATTCTATCGCACTCATATCAAACGCCTGTAACCTGGAGATCAAACCTTCTTCTTCTTCGATGATAGACATATGTTCACCTTTTATGACGCGTTATCCCATAAATCGATACGCTAATAACAATGCCAATAATAGTATTGTACAAAAATTAAACAATAAGAAATTAATTTTTACATTTTTTTAATATTTTGTTAGTACATTTCTAATATTTTCGAGATAAATTATGCAGTAGGAAAAATCAATTCACGAGGAGGTTTTTATGATCTATAGAAGAAAATCTTCACCGTCTCTATGGGAAGAAATGGACAAATTACAAAGAGATATGAACCGGATGTTTGACAGTACATTAATGAATCGTCTGAGTGATCGTCCACTGAACAGCCATGATTTTCCAGCGATGAATGTCTGGACGAAAGCGGATGCTGGGCAGGTTATCACCGCTGAAATCCCTGGCATGAATGTGGATGATCTCGACATCAAAGTGGTGGGTGAGACCCTGACAATCAGCGGCTCAAGACAAGCACCGGTGGATGATGAAAACATTCGATATCATCGTCAGGAAAGAGGTTATGGTAGTTTTACACGCACCATCCAATTACCCTTCCCTATTGATGTAGACAAAGTAGAAGCCAATTATGAAAAAGGGGTACTGAAAATCTGGTTACCAAGGGCAGAATCAGATAAACCCCGCAAGATTACGGTTAAAGCAATTTAAACAGGAGGTGATTTATGACTGAACAACTATCCAATCCTGAAACACAAAAACAAGAAATTATAGAACAGGAACAGACCGAACGCACCAAAGAAAGTCGCATGTACGTTCCGAGAGTTGATATATATGAATCCGACGAAGCGATTCATATCCTTGCAGATATTCCCGGAGCTGACGAGAATTCTATCGATATCACTTTAGAGAAAAATGTTCTCACCATTGAGGCTGAGGTGCAGGCTGAAAAACCGCAAGATTATTCATTGATGTATGCTGAATACGGCATCGGTGGTTTCAGAAGGAAATTCAACCTGTCCAACGAAATTGACCAGGAAAAAATTGTCGCAGAAGTAAAAGATGGCGTATTAAAATTGGTATTACCCAAATCAGAGAAAGTAACACAAAAGATTTCAGTTAAAGCTGCAAAGGAGTAAAAAGAAGAGAAAGAAAGACAATATCATCGGATCGAAGGATTCAGGCCAATTCAGACGAGATATACTGCTTGAGGAAAATGTGGATGATAGTAAGATTGAGGCGACATTCAAGAATGGTGTTCTAACCATCAATTTGGCAAAATTATCCGATCCAACGCAAAAAAAGAAAAAAATCTCGATTATCAAGAAATAACAGAGCGAATCAAAAACCGGTCATTCACCGGTTTTTGATTCGCTTAATTTTGACAAAAATAATAATAATCAAATTACATTGAAGAATTTTTTTATCAGCATTTCACCTGTATAATGGATGGAAGCTGGTTATTTTTATAATTAGCCAGCTTTTTCTTTTACTTAATTGGAATTTTTTCTACTAATATTTTTTCAATTGATAATTCACGCATGCATGAATTATCAATTGAGTTGATGAGGATTTAATGCCAACGCATCGAGATGAAAATCGAACTGTTTATTCTACCGGACATGGCAGGGTCTGTCCCAATTGTGGGAGGCCAGTTCAGTACTGCGAGTGCAAAAAGAAAAAAGATAGCCCATCTATTAAACGTGATGGCATTATTCGATTACGTTTAGAGCGCAAAGGAAGAGGGGGAAAATCGGTCACGCTGGTAGAGGGTCTTCCACCTGATGAAGATTTATTAAAAGAACTGGCTAAAGAACTTAAGCGTCATTGTGGCGTTGGGGGATCTGTAAAAAATGGGATCATTGAAATTCAGGGTGATTTGCGCGATATCGCTTTACCTCTATTGAAAGGGAAAGGATATGTGGTGAAAAAGGCTGGGGGTTAAACCCAGAAAGATTATCATTAGGAGAGATAGATGCAGGAAAATCTAAAACCATTCTTTGACTCAGCTGGTGTGGCAATCATCGGCGCCACCAACAAGCCCAATAAACTCAGTTATGGGATTGTAAAAAACCTGACTTTATATGGATTCAAAGGGGGAATATATCCAGTCAATCCGAAAGTGGATGAAATTTTAGGGTATCAATGTTATCCGGATATTCTGAGTGTTCCTGATCCCGTTGATCTGGCTGTGATTGTTTTACCGGCTGGAATTGTCCTGCCGGTTATCCAGAATTGTGAAAAAAGAGGAATTAAAGCAATTACTGTGATCTCAGGTGGGTTTAAAGAATTAGGTCCACAGGGCGAGGCTTTAGAACAAAGAATACTGCAATTTGTGAAAGATCATGGCATGCGCATGGTTGGACCCAATTGTGTTGGAACAATGAGTTTGCATACCGGTTTAAATACAACCTTTATTTCCGGTGTGCCGGATACTGGCGGGATTGGTTTTTTGTCCCAATCTGGTGCCGTCCTGGGTGGTGTCGTCGATTATGTAAAAGGCAAAGGGATTGGTTTTTCACATTTTCTCAGTTTGGGGAATGAAGCCGATGTTACCGAAACAGATATGATTGAATACCTGGGCGATGATCCACATACGCATGTTATTGCGGCATATGTCGAGCAAATTCAGGATGGGCAAAAGTTTATATCTATCGCCAAAAAGATAACCCAAAAGAAACCGATCGTTTTGCTCAAAGCTGGGAGAACCTCGGCAGGAGCAAGAGCAGTTTCTTCGCACACAGGCTCATTGGCCGGCAGCCATGCTGCTTATCAAGCTGCTTTCGCTCAAAGTGGCGTTGTGGAAGTTCAGGCTGTTAACGATTTATTTGATGTGTCACAGGCATTGGCATTACAAGCATTACCCAAGGGAGTAAATGTTGCTATCCTCACAAATTCGGGAGGTCCAGCGGCATTGTTATCGGATAGTCTGGCTAACAATGGCTTTTCCATGGCAGATTTGCAACCTGAAACCATGCAGGCGCTGCGCGAAGTGCTAAATCCCAGTGCACAGGTCGCCAATCCTGTGGATATGTTAGGTGGTGCAGAACCTCAAGAATATGAGCGAGCCATGCAATTATTGGTGGATGATCCAAATGTGGATGTGGTCATACCCATTCTGGTTCCACAATCATTGGTTAATCCAATAGATGTGGCAGAAACAATCGCTTCCATTTCTGAAACGACTGGAAAAACCGTTATCGCTGTTTTTATGGGTGATTCACTGGTATTGGAACCCCGCAAACTCCTGCATCGTCGTAAAGTGCCGATGGTTGTATTTCCGGAAAGTGTTGGAACGATCCTGGGAGCAATGAAAGTCTATGCGGATTGGCTCGCAAAACCGAATGAAGAATCAGCAGCGTTCAAGGATGTAAATCCTGATATTGTGCGAACATCTATCGACCAGGCAATGCATCTTGGCAGTATGGGTGAAGCGCTTACCCGCCCACTCCTGCAGGCTTATGGAATTCCATTAATTAGAGCGCAAGTCGCGCATGACGAAGATGATGCAATCTGTGTGGCAGATGCAATTGGTTACCCGGTTGTCATGAAAATCAATTCACCGGACATCCTGCACAAATCTGATCTGGGTGGTATTCGTTTGGGGTTGAAGGATAAGTCAGCTTTGGTCGAAGCTTATCAGGAAATGATCGCAAATATCAGACAAAAGTTGCCCGATGCAAGACTCGAAGGTGTACTTATCGAAGCAATGGCGCCAAAAGGTCAGGAAGTAATAATTGGAATGAAACGTGATCCGGGATTTGGAGCCATGATGATGTTTGGGTTGGGAGGAATTTTTGTCGAATTATTTAAGGACGTTTCTTTTAGGGTAGCGCCACTCAACAGAAGTGATGCTTATGACATGATTCACAGCACGCGAGCAGGAAAATTATTGACAGGGTATCGAGGACAAAAGCCAGCAGATATTGATGCGATCGTGGATACCATACTCAGATTAAGTCAATTAGCTGTGGATTTTGATGAAATTGAGGAAATTGAAATTAATCCTTTATTGGTGTTGGAAAAAGGCTGTCTGGCATTGGATGGCAGAGTGATTCTCAGACAAAGTGCTGGATAAAAGGAGTTATTGATGAAAAGAATCTTATCAGGGAATGAGGCAGTAGCCAGAGGAGCCTGGGAGGCAGGTTGTTCCATAGCTTCCGGATACCCGGGAACACCCAGTACTGAAATAATGGAAACCTTTGCCCGTTATCCGAATGTGTATGCAGAATGGGCAACCAACGAAAAAGTAGGGCTGGATGTAGCCATCGGGGCTGCTTATGCTGGTAAACGCGCCATTTCTACCATGAAGCATGTTGGTCTTAATGTGGCGGCAGATGCTTTATTCTATGTAGCCATGACAGGAGTGGAAGCCGGGTTGGTGATTGTCTCAGCGGATGATCCTTCGATGCATTCCTCGCAAAATGAGCAGGATAACCGCCAATTTGCGAAGTTCTCGAGAATCCCATGTCTGGATCCTGCAGATAGTCAGGAAGCGCGTGATTTCACCATCGCAGCTTTTGATCTAAGCGAGCGATTCGACACCCCGGTTATGTTGCGTATGACAACGCGCGTGTGTCATACCAGTTCTCCCGTTGAAGTGACGGAGCAACAGCAACAAATTCCGGAAAAAGGAAAATACCCCCGTAATCCTGCAAAATATGTGATGATCCCGGTAAATGCACGCCGACGCCATCCAGTAATAGAAGCAAGAGTAAGTGAATTATCCAGGTTTGCTGAAAATTTCCCTTACAACAGGATCGAATATCGTAGTAAGAATCTCGGGATTATAACCGGAGGGGTTGCGTATCAATATGCCAGAGAGGTTTTTCCGGATGCCAGTATTCTAAAACTGGGCATGGTGTACCCGCTTCCGGCAGACATGATTCGAAAATTTAGTGAGTCCGTTGAAAGAGTGATTGTTTTAGAAGAACTTGATCCTTTTATTGAAGATCAGGTGCGATTGATGGGTATTGATCTTTACAAGCCTGCAAATCCAATAAATTCTGACTTCTCCCATACCAAATCCATTTTTCCCATCACGGGAGAATTGAATCCAGCCATCGTCAGGCATGCTGCTTACCAGGCTGGGCTCTTAAATGTTGACATAAAACAGGAACCAACAAATCTTACTATTCCTTTGCCTGCCCGTCCGCCAACATTATGTCCAGGTTGTCCACATCGATCTTCATTTTACGTTTTATCCAAGTTGAAGGTGTCGGTTAATGGGGACATAGGGTGTTATACATTAGGGATCACTCCACCTTTATCAACCATCGATACCTGTGGATGTATGGGAGCCAGCATTGGGGTTGCCCATGGAGCAGCCGTTGCTGGTGATCAGGAACGGCATGTAGCTGTCATCGGGGATTCCACATTTTTCCATACTGGCATTCCGGCTTTGATCAATGTTGCTTACAATCGCAGTAATGTGATCACCATCATCATGGATAATCGTGTTACGGGTATGACCGGTCATCAGGATAATCCGGGAACCGGATTTACATTACAAAATCAAGCAACAATGGAACTGGAGATTGAAAAGTTAGTACTTGCCTGTGGTATTGAAAAGGTATTGACGGTTGAAGCCTACCAGGTGGACGTTATTGAGAAAACCCTGAAACAATGGATGAAAGAAGATGGCCCCGCAGTGCTCATTACAAGAGAGGAATGTGCCTTACTACCCTCGGCGAGAAAAAGATATCTTGCACTGCAGGTAACCGATCAATGTAATGGATGTACAGTATGTTTCCGAATTGGTTGCCCGGCAATTCTGAAATCTGAAGAACTGGATCCCAAATATCATCGACCGCTGGCTATCATCGATCAGGAGTTGTGTACGGGCTGTGAAATATGTGCCCAGGTCTGCCCGAGGGATGCAATTCTATTTCGTGATCAGGTTAGCGCATTAAGAAAGTCGGAAGAGGGTTGAAATGGATATCAAACGATTAAAAAATAACTATCCGAATGGCATCAATTTTTTACTGACCGGTGTGGGAGGACAGGGTACCATCCTTGCCAGTAATGTACTTGCTGACCTTGGGATGGATTTAGGATTTGATGTAAAAAAAGCAGAAATTCATGGTATGTCACAGAGAGGTGGTAACGTGATTTCCTACATCCGGTGGGGTGAACATGTCTATTCGCCCATTATTACCAAAGGAGAGGCTGATATTATCCTTGCCTTTGAAAAACTGGAAGCCTTGCGATCGATTGAGCAGATAAATCCGGGTGGCTTAATTTTGATTAATGATTATTCTATCGTACCGGTTACGGTAAGTTCAGGATTGTCAACCTATCCGGAAGATGAAAATATTCAAGAGAGCCTGCAGAAATTCACCTCCAATGTGTATTGGGTAAAAGGACAGGGGATTGCAGAACAAATCGGGTATCCAAAAGCTTCCAATGTTGTTTTGTTAGGGGCTTTAACAGCTCTTTTAGAAATTGACCCGAAAATCGTGTTGAGAGTAATTGCAACTAGAATTGCTCAAAAGTATTATGCATTTAATGAGCAGGCTTTTACTACTGGTTTCCAATCGATCCAAAAATGACGTGACTAAGGACGAAATATTCGATAACGCTGAATTTTAAACTGGTAATACAAAAAACAACCTACACAAAAACCTGCCAAAGCAACGCCAGAAGCCAGCATAACCATGGTTGCAAAAACCCAGGCCAGGATAGGTTGGCCTGCTAAAAAGGAAATTTGACTGAAGCCAAGCAAGGTTGTAGCAATGGTGTTATTAAAACGTTGAAGACCAGCATCTTCATACTGTGAATTTTGTATTTGTTTTTTGAATAAAACATTTCCGACAAAATAGATCAGGCTGAATTTTTTTCCTAATAATGTGGTTGGCAATAAAATCAGAAACAGAATGGTGGTAATCCAGGTCTGTTGGGTGAGTAAAGCGACGAATATTCCAATTGTTAATACGGCTCTGTTCAAAGTAACGATTGGAAATGGAACTCCCTTTTGTTTTTGTAACGTTGTATCCATGATGAACTCCTGAAAAATAATTAGAGATAATATACCATGATAATCCATGATAAGTAAAGATAATACCTTATTCAATCATTAATTGAATATTCATTATCGATAATGCAAAAACCTTCACTTATAATTCAGGTGAAGGTTCACTGATATCTTAAGAGATTTAAAAAATCGTTTGTTCGATTTCTCCACCACCCAGTAATTCATCTCCATCGTAAAAAACGGCATACTGACCGGGTGTGGCATCTCTGACGGGCTTGTCAAATTTAATTTCGACTTTTGATTGATCCTGAGGGGTGATTTCTGCTCGTTGGTAATCAGCCTTGTAGCGAATTTTTACATCAGCTTCGAAACGTGATGGGGGAACCTCACCACTGATCCAATTTACGCCTTTAACCAAGATCATTTTCTGATTCAAATCATTCGCTGAGCCAACCACCAGAATATTTTCAGTGGCATTTTTCTCGAGAACATATAATGGCTCAGGAGCAGCAATCCGAATTCCTTTGCGCTGGCCGATGGTATAAAAAGCAAGACCCTGATGTTGTCCTAATCGATTGCCTTGTCGATCCATAATGGTTCCTGGCTGGGCGATATCAGGGGCATTTCTTAATAGAAAATCTTTGTAGCTGTCATCTGAGACAAAACACAGATCCTGACTGTCTTTCTTCTCCGCCATCGGAAGGTTATATTTCCTGGCCAATTCACGTACTTCCGTTTTCAGCATATTGCCTAATGGAAACATCGTTTTTTGTAATTG
>JAHYJK010000071.1 GCA_019429225.1 Anaerolineaceae bacterium | reverse complement strand
GATGGTATCCAGGTGGATAAGTTGGAAATGGCTTTACGGGCTGGTCCTAAATTTATGTATGTACTACCTAATTTTCAGAATCCGACAGGTGTTACTTTACCTTTAGAACGCAGAGAAATACTTGTTAAATTAGCCGACCGATACGGTGTTCCCATAATTGAAGATGATCCATATGGACAACTCCGGTTTGAAGGTAAACATATACCCACAGTAGAGTATCTTGATGATCAGTTACATGGTAATGGAGATTCATATCATGGGAATGTTATTTACCTGAGTACTTTTTCAAAAATTCTTGCGCCTGGCATTCGTCTTGCATGGGTGGTGGCAACACCTGAAATTATCCAAAAATTGGTCACGGCAAAACAAGGAGCTGATCTTCACACCTCCACTTTCAATCAGATTGTTGCCTATGAAGTCAGTCGAAAAGGTTTTCTTGACGAACACATCAAGAGAATTAATGCGGTCTATAAAGAACGTCGGGATATTATGTTAGAGGAACTCGAAAAGAACATGCCGGAAGGTGTTAAATGGACAAAACCTCTGGGAGGACTTTTCTTATGGGCATCCCTTCCCGAAAGTTGTAATTCTAAAGAATTACTCATAAAAGCTGTCCAGAAAAAAGTAGCTTTTGTGCCAGGTGAGTCTTTTTATCCAAATGGTGGTGGGCTGAACACAATGCGCTTGAACTTCTCCAACGCACAACCTGACATGATCAGAATTGGTATTCGAAGGTTGGCCGAAACAATAAAAGAATCAATTTGCTAAATTAGGTTTGAATTTAATAAAAAATGGGTTATCTGATAAACAAATAACCCATTTTTAATTTATTTGTCAATGCCGTTTGTATTCCACAATTTAAAATCTTTAAGAATAGAAGCTCCCAAAAATTCCTGTAAAATTGAATTATCCGGGATCATTTCCGTGTTCAAGGGCAAAAACCATTCAAGAAATGATAAGATTCTTTTTGCTTCTACATATTCATAGGTGCCAAATGGAACCTGACGCAACAAAGGTTCAACAAAAGGCTTCAGAGCTGACAACTCATATACCAGTGCGGAATTCATCACTTCGTCCGCGTTACCTTGATAAGGGAATATATGCCTTTTCTCCCCTCGACCCACTGATTCCCAACGTTTGATGGTGTCATAAGCAGAATAACCTCTTTCTCGAGCATCCCTAACAATCCTGCGGATCAGACGTGTATCGGTCGTGGATATGCGATTGTGTCGATCGAGATTTAGCTGAGTTAAACAGGAAATATAAATTCTGAAAGTTTGTTCGGTAGGAATTTTCTCCAGCAATTTGGGATTCAGACCATGAATACCTTCCAGCAAAATGATCTGGTCTGGTTCTAATTGAACAATCTCTCCAGGCAAACTTTTTCCTAGTTTAAAATTGAATTTTGGCAGCTGCACCTGCTCTCCATTGATCAATTTGGAGAGATGTTCTTCTAATAATGCTCGATTGAGTGCATCAATAGACTCAAAATCTAATTCCCCTTTTTCATCCTTTGGTGTCAGATCTCGATTAACAAAATAATTGTCCATCTCTAATGGGAATGGTGTGATACCCTGGGTTAATAATTGAACAGATAAGCGCTTGGAAAAGGTTGTTTTACCGGATGAGCTGGGACCTGCGATCAAAACAATTCTTAACCTTCTGGAATCCGATGAGATTCTTCTGGCGATTTCCGCGATTCTCATCTCATGAAATGCCTCAGAGACTAGAATAATTTCCCTGATTTTATTTTCCTCGATAGCATCATTTAATCCACCCACATTGTCAACACCCAATCGCTTCAACCAGGATCCATATTGTCTGAATGTCTCCAATAATTGTTGGTTCTCAGGTATTTTTTCAAGTATCATCGGTGACCTGCGCCGTGGGTATTGTAAAATAAAAGCCTTGGGAGACATCCAGATCAATTTAAAGCATTGTAAATAACCACTTGATGGAACCATGTATCCATGATGGTAATCTTTCTGTTCTCCAAGCTGATAAAGCACCAGGTGGGGTTTCCTTCGATATTTTAATAAACGAATCTTATCGAATTGTTGTTTTTGTTTGAAATACTCAATTGCATCGGCAAGTGGAACTTCTTTTCTTTCAAATTTTTTATCAGTCTTAACTATCTCCTGCATGTGATTTTCGAGTCTTATTACTTTTTCCTCAGAAAAATCATCTATTCCATCAACCTGGCAATAGAATCCCCCTGAAGCAACTGCATGATCGATCGTAACTTTAGCTTCCGGATAAATCTCTTGAAAAGCAGCTTCCAACAGAAAAGTAAGCGAGCGCCTATAAATTCTAGCTCCATCTACATCAGACATGTTGAGTGTTTTAACATTTGCATCCATCTTTACTGAATAAGTTAACTCCCTTAAATTACCATTCACAATTGCACCCACAATGGGAGGATTTTTCCATTCTGGTAAAATTTGAAATATTTCTTCTAAGGTAGTGTTTCTTTTCGCCTGTAAAACGCGATTATCCGTTAAATAAATTTCAATGGTATCCCTCGGATTTACAAATCTCACATCACTCATTCAACTCTCCTATTTATTTAAAGTGGATCAAAATCATACCACAATCAAATATTGCTTTTTTGTTTATCAAATTATTAAAAGAATCTTTGTAATTTTTTATCATGGCACCAACAGTTCTATGATGGCATAATCGTCCTCTCCTAATTGATCAGCAGTTGTTGTGCTGGGCGTAAACGTTGAAAGCATTTCTGATTGTGTTGGTGTCAAGCCATCTGGCCAGATAATATCAATGACTCTGGTGTGGTTGGTTGTTTTCCCAGCGCCACCAAATTTCCATTGGGCAGCATTTTCCTCAACATCTCTTATTCTCCAAACTCCAGAAGCAGGATATCCTTCCTGTCCCATGATCACAACAGCATATCCCCAATTTTCAGGGTTACTATCTTCAAACAATTCTTTGGCTACGCGAATTGTTACACTTCGTCCAGCCGGATCAACGATTATTTTATAATCAGCTGTTGAAATTTCCTTTGGTTCTGAAGTTTCAGTGTCAGGGCTTAATATTTGAGGTGTCCAACCTTCTGCCCAGATTGCATAATCCCAACCGTGTTCAGCTGGCAGTGATAGGTTCCGACCTGGCAATAATTTCCTCGCACCCGTACCATTCCCCGGATCCGTATCAATATAAATATCAATCGTCTGTATAGCCAGATTGTTTGGAGAACCCCATGGATTGGGAATCGGGCCAAATAATTCGACTTTGAAAATGATATTATTGTCATCATAAGCCACCCGGAAAGTCTTTAAATCAAACGCTTTGGCTGAAAACACACTGTCAGTTGGATAAGTATAGGTGCCAGGTCCAAAATCGTCACCTTCTGGATCTGAAACTTCAAGCAGGACGGTAGAGAGCCCCAGGTCAGGTACAATTAATTGCCCTGGACCAGCATCAGGAATCCTTTTTCTCGAATTTTCTTCTACCAGGATAAACTGAATCTCATCACTAGTTTCCACTTCTCCAAAAATCTCAAAGGGAACAGCTATTTCTACCACATCAATTGCAGCTGCGGTACCGACAGCCACTTCTTCTAGAACCCATCCATCTTCTGAAGCTATGAAGTAAGATAGTAACCCATTTGTCCATTCAAACAAATGCGTTACCGGTACACCAAGTAGTCTCTGATTATTTTCTTCTGAATTTGTAAATGGATATCCAGTAAATGCACCACGAGGTGATTTCAAATACAGAGAAATTTTTGTATCTTCAGTAAATTCACCTGAATCAATCAGCATATAAATATTTTTCTCATCCTGAGTGAATTTTAAATCTTTCAGGATAGTCCCATCGACTCCTAGATAATATCCAGCATTATCCCATTCACCTACGCTCAAAATGCCATCAATAACTGGAGTGCTCAGTCCACTTACCGGCTCGTCTGCCGCAACTGGTTTAGCCTGAATAATTGGAATTTCAACAAAAGTGGGAACCGGCTCACCTAAAGCGATGAAAACATTTCTTAATAATGCTCTAAACCCCTGGTCAAAATAATCATCCTGACCTGAGTCCTGATCTGAACCATACCACCAGAACCAATCCGATCCTTCAGCCAGGTACATATAATCCTGTGCCAGAGCAATCGCTTCATCGGATGCTTTTCTGACTTTACTAACATCGTATTTTGCCAATATTTCTCTGGTTTTAAGCAGGTATTCCCAGGCTTGATTCTCTTCCGCCTCACCTATCCAGGTATCATAATTTGGACTGAACCACGCTCCTGGAAATAAGTCGTCAATCTCCCGTTGTTCAGGGAATTTTTCCAGGTATTCAGAAGGGGTAATTGTTTTTATCGTTTTACTATCAGAAAGTGCTTGATAAAGCGCATGGAAAAAGGCTTTGCCATCATTTTCATAATATTCCCATGCATTCTCGCCATCCACAATAATACTGACAATGTGAGGCCCCTCCGCTCCCTCGTTTGCCAACTGCTCTCTAATATTCTCCAGACGATACATCAGATCTTTTGCCGCACCTTCTCCTGATATACCCGAATAGGTAAAACCAATTTTGTCTGATAGATTTCCATCTCGGAAAAATACTGCTAATTTATCACCGCTTTGATTTTTGACGTAATACGGTCGATACAACAGATCGGCTTCTTTCACCGTTTCCTTAGCGTCCCGGGTAAAACTATTAATACCCAGCGATTTAGCCAGCACAGGTTCTCCGGTAGCCATCCATTGATAACCTGATTTAATAACAAAAGGAACCATCATCTGGGCAACCGATCCCTCACCCGGCCATAGCCCACGTGGTGACCGTCCATACTGTGTTTCGTAAATTTCAACACTTTTCTCAAGGTGAACAAGAGCATCTTGTGGAAAACTAAACTTGGTTGGTAGATCCGTTGTAGGATTTCCAACTGCTGCCAGGTTTGAATCAATGATCAGAGGTAAGATTGGATGTGCATATGGAGTGGTGATTACTTCAATCTGTCCATTGTCCTGTAGTTGTTTGTGGACTGGGATAACATCCCCGATGATTCTTAAGGCTTCATCAAATAAGACCTGCTTGTCCTCTTCACTGAAGTTACTTTGTTTGTCTACCAGAGTTTTTAAGGGATCAACTGACAGAAAATCCGGATCAAACCAGGCTAAATTGAACCAGATTTGCAGGTCTCGTATGTCATTGTCTGAAAATGTGTCAATGGCTGTTCGAATTTCTTCTTTGGAGGATCCACCTCTTTTATCTAACAATTCCTGATACCGAGGAAATCTGGAAATAATATTATCCCAATTGACGTCAAAGAATCGGGTTAAGATAAATTCTTTTTGTTCAACTGTTAATTCTTCGGCAGGAATGAGGGCATATTCCCAGTAGAGATCAATAGCGCCATTTTTGGAATAATCCTCAAGCTGTTTAATCAGAACTGGCGTAATATTGAACGTCAACTTGACATCAGGATATTGTTCCAAAATCGAAGCCATATCAAAATAATCTTTGGTAGCGTGAACGCGTACCCAGGGTCTGGTGTAAACACCGTCATCATTTTTGTAATATAAGGGTTGATGTTGGTGCCAGACTAAATTTAAATATAAAATATTTTCTTCAATGACCTCTTTTATCAAAGGTGCTTGTGTTGCCTTTTCAGTTTCTTCTGTTAATGTTGGTGAGACCCCTTCTTCTACTTCATTCTGTGAAGCGCAAGAACTCAAAAGAAGAGAAAACACCAAAATAATATTTATGATAAAAAATACACGTTTCATTTCCATCCTCCGTTTGTTGATTGTCGATAAAAAGTTTGAATTCCATTCCCATTGGTAGCTACCCAAAGTCTTCCCTCTGTATCAAAAAACAAATCCAGGGGTTCACTTTCAAGATATCCAGAAGTATTGGCAGCGTACCTATGCCATTCATTTTCTGAATCCAAACGCATCAAATAACCTCCTGGTTCTGTGGGGTAACCAAACCCAAACCAGATTGAACCATCCGGCGCTTGAATGGAAGTGTTGACTGTATTACTCTTAAAAGGTGAATTGGAATTCTTGTAGAATGTCCATTCATCCTTGAAAATCCCAATGCCACCACCAGAAGTGTTTGCAATCACGCTTCCATCCTTCAGAATATTGATATCCACCACGCCACCCCAACCAAAGAAATTATCAGCCCAGATATAATGAGTCCAACTGTTTTCCAATAGGTCGTAGACAGATACACCTAGATATGTACCGAGCCATAATTTATCGATTCCATTTGATTTTTGTCTTTCCACAGAGTTGATTGCATCGTTCGTTATCTTGCCTTCTGGATCAGTTAATTTTTCCCATAAAGATCCATCATAAAAATAGATGCCATCATTCATGCCGACCCAGACAAAATTTGATGAATCAATGGCTATATCATTAACCTGACACCGTTCGCATCCCACTGAATTTTGATTATAAATCTTCCAATCAAATCCATCGAAACTAACAACGCCATTATCTGTTCCCACCCAATAGATTTCATTGTTTTTATTATAAGAAACAGAAGTGACCCGATT
Organism: Anaerolineaceae bacterium; assembly: GCA_019429225.1. Lineage (GTDB taxonomy): Bacteria > Chloroflexota > Anaerolineae > Anaerolineales > Anaerolineaceae > UBA6170. Next base: position 10,113 of record JAHYJK010000071.1, on the reverse strand, counting down.
GGATGGGATTAGAGAATTTGATTGATCAAAATGCGTAACTGACTCACCCCATAAAGAATCCGCATCACCTTTCCAGACAAGCAATCCTTTGTCAGTTGCAAATAATATTTCTTGCTCTTTTCCGATATTAATTTGATTAATCATATTGCTCACCAGAGGAGAATTATTCATATAATAACTATTCCAGCCCCTGCGAGCAAGTGCAAGTTGATACTCATAACCCACTTTTCCACCAAATAGAACCAACATGAAAATACCAATTATCCACCATGTAATTTTTGGTGGTTTGGGGAGCATTGCATCCAGATAATTCCAATAATCATCTCGAGGTTTAATCCAATTCCACCCTCTCTGTAATGTCCTACCCGCAATAATTGCCAACACAGGAGACAAAATCAGTGTATATTGAGGCCATTTGGTTGGCCACGCAAAAAGAAAAAGCAATCCAACAAAGAACCAGATAGCTGTCCATTTCTTTTCTTTTAATTCAAAATATAATCCAAATATAGTCACGTAAAAAACAAATTCATCACTGGTGAAAAAGAAAAAAACCTGGGGATACCATTGCACACTGGTAGAAATATAAATGATAGGCTGGTACCAGGCGTAAGCATACGATTGAACATGTGTCGATTGAAAATAAAGTCCATGAAATATTAGACTGGCAAGTAATCTATTGACTGAATCTGCCCAGATTGAGGGATTAATCATGAAGAAAGTGATACCAGAAACAATAATAAACTTCAATGCATCATATATATTTTTTTCAGAAAATTGAAACCAGATGTAACCCAAAACAACGATAATAAATAAATAAGGATATTTACTACCAGCAATTATTCCCAATGAGATGGCAGATAAATAAAACCACCTTTTCCCGTGCTTTTCACTTCTCAACAACGCATATACACTAAAGACCATTGCAAATAGTGGTACGGCCTCTAAATAAACCTGAGAAGTATATTTTAATGTCATTGAGTGTAGGGCTAGAAAAAATCCTGCCCATGGATTGATCAATGCGACAACAAACACTGCCAGAACACCAAAGAGAGCTGAAATGCTTCTGGCTGCAAATAAATAAAACGAAGAGTCTGAATTTTTTTCTGTTAAGAGGTAAGGAATACTATATAAAACTTTTACCAGTGCAGGATGTTCTTGATTCTCTTCGTAATGGATCAAACCTTGCAGATCACCTTGTTTTATAAAACCTGCATAATCCGATGCTACCTTTAAATAAACCGGCTCATCATAATCAACTGGTAATTGCCAAACCGACCATGCATGCAAAATAACACTGAGAACAACGATGAAGAAGATGGTTGCACGCTTACCCCACCATTTCGGTATTTTTGGTAAATTGAGAATTCGATCTTCCATTGTTTAAGGTTTTATCTTCAAAATTAGATATTCCCAGGGTGTAAATATTTCTTTTGGTGCATAATTTGTTGTAATTCCTTCTAAAACGGTTAAAGGTGCCAATTCCCTGGAATCAAGCAAAGAAATAACTTCATATTCACCTGGGGCTAATAATTCAACCGGAATATCCAACACAACTTTTTTATCATCGTTTTCCAAATTAATCATTACAATGATAATTTCTTCATCCAGGACTCTGGCGTAAGCAATGGCATTTCTTTCATTGGTTTTTAAAGTCTGGTACGCCCCAACCCTTAAAGCGGTGGTTTCGTTTCTGGCATGGATAAGCGTTCTGTATAAATTGATCAAAGACTCCGGATTTAGATTCAAAGTATCCACATTCCAATCAAGATAATTGTCTTTGACACCTCTCCATGGACTTCCAGTACTGAAACCGGAATTAAGCTCTGTACTCCACTGCATCGGTAATCGAATATCCTCATCGGGCTTTGCACCTACCATACCAACCTCTTCCCCATAATAAATAAATGGTACGCCAGGTGAAGTTAATAGAATCACGGCAGCAGCTTTGGCTTTATTTTCGTTCCCTTGAAACACATGCATGACCCTATTCATATCATGGTTCGTCAGAAAATTTGCTTTTTGAAAATCAGGATATAAGTTGGAATTAAATTCCAAAGCATTCAGCACACGTTGACCATCAGAACCCAAGACACCCAACATAACTGCATCTGCTTGCTCAAAATCGAAAACTAAATCAAATTCTTGATCTTTGACATATCTGACCGCCAGGAAATTGGAATCCCAGACTTCGCCTACTGTGAGTGCTTCAGGATTTAATTCCTTATAATGTTCATTAAAAGCTCGAAACCATTCATGGGTTGCATCCGTATTTTTTTGAACCTGGCCATCTTCAATTAAGTGTAAAGCGCCATCGATGCGAAAACCATCCACTCCTATGTCTTTCAGCCAGAATTCAACGATATCAAACACTTCATTTGTTACTTGATTATTCTTGAAATTCAGATCCGGCATGCCTGACCAAAATACCCCATAATAATATGAATTATCGTAATTAAAATGCCAAACCTCCTGACCCCATGGACCTTTGTAGGTCGGCTTTTCAGCAGCCCAAATATACCAGTCACGAAAAGGGGATTCCTGGTTAGATCTTGCTTCTTCAAACCAGGGATGTTCTATGGATGTGTGATTAACAACAAAATCAATAATAACTTTAATATTTCGTTTGTGAGCTTCCTCCAGAAATTCATTAAAATCTTCCATGCTCCCAAATTCTGGATTGACAACCCTATAATCAATTACATCATATCCATGATAAGAGGTTGAAGGAAAAATCGGCATTAACCAAATACCAGTAATACCCAGATCATCCTTTGTGTAGGGATCACCATCATTTAGATAATCTAGTTTCGAAATAAGACCTTGAAAATCCCCTACTCCGTCCCCATCACTATCGTAAAAACTGCGAACAAATATCTCGTAAAATACAACATCGTTCCACCAGAGATAATTATGTTGAGGAGTTGATGTTGTTGGTAAAATCGTTGGTGCTGGTAATATGACTTCAGAATCTTTTACAGTTGGGCTCTGTGAACAGGCAGTAAATAATGTAAAGAACAGGAAAGAAATCAACAAAAAATATTTACATCTACTCATATAGACCCTTTCTGAAAAAAAATTCAGTTTTCTTTAAACCAGACCCGGTGGACCGGGTCTGGTTAATTCATTAATGAGTCGAAAATTTGATGAATTTTATCCCTTCACACCACCAAGTGTCAGCCCACCTTCGAAATAGCGGTTCATAGAAAGGTATACAACAATTGTCGGGATAATTACGATTACAGCACCTGCAGCAAAGTAACCCCAGGGAACACTCATCGAGTTCGCCAGAGCGTATAGAGCTGGAACAGCTAATTTTAGACTGTCTGGTGCTGGTACAAGGACAGAAGCGAAAACAAAGTCTCCCCATCCAGCCATAAAAGCAAGAATAGCTGTGACAGCTAATGCTGGCCTCGCAAGGGGTAAAGCAATCAATATAAAGGCTTGTAGTGGTCCACAACCATCCAGCATCGCTGATTCTTCCATTTCCACTGGAATGGTGTCAAAATAGCCTTTGAGGTTCCAGGTACAAAATACAATAGTTCCTGCCGTATAAGCTAAAATCAGTCCAAGATGTTTTCCATACAATCCTAAAGCAGTCAACAATTGGGCAATTGCAACCAATGACAATAATCCAGGAAAAGTTGATATAGCCAGTAGGAAGACCAGGAAGAACTCACGCCCTTTAAATCGAAATCTTGAAAGCGCAAAAGCCGCTGATGTACATACGATCAGACTGGCAATCGTTGTGATGGAAGCTACCTTCAAGCTATTCGTTAACCATGTGAGGAAAGGACGTTCAAACAACATCACCCGGTAATTTTCAAATGTCCATTGGGTTGGAATGAACATTCCAAGAAAATTAAGTGTATAAAGACGATCACCCAATCGCCCAGAAGCAAGGATAGCGAACCAGACTGGATAAAAAGCGTATATCGTGGCAATGACTAAAATTGCATATTGCATAACACGAATCCAAGGTTTGGTTTTCCTTTTCATTCGTACGCTCCTTTCGTCATTTTTGTTACTCGCAAACTATACAGAGTAGCCAGGAATAACATAATAAAAATGAGAACCGCAAATGCAGTTGCGCGGCCATAATTTTGCTGTTGGAAAATTTGTTTAAAGGCATAGACCATCACAAATTCTGTAGCCCCTGGCGTACCAGCTCCCCTTTGAGGACCTCCTCCAGTAATAGCATAAGCCGTTCCAAACATTTGGAATGCCGTGATGGAAGTGAGTACTGCGGCTGGCAAAACAGCTGGTCGGATCAGTGGCAATGTAATTTTCATAAGCTGTGTCCACCAACCTGCTCCATCAACTTCTGCTGCCTCATATAATTCTCCAGGAACGGATTGCAAAGCTCCCAATATCGATACCATAAAAAATGGATACGAAAACCATATATCTGCCAGAACAACAACGCCAAAGGCAAGAATAGGATTATTAAGCCAGATGGGTCCGGTTCCGCCAAATTGAGTAATAATCTGGTTGATAGTACCTTGTTGACGGAATAAAAATTGCCAAACCAATGCCAGTAATATGGCTACCGAAGAAGCGCCCCAGGGAATAAAAAGAACAACCCTGAAGAATGTTTTTCCTTTTAGGTCTTCGAGGTTTAATATAATTGCCAGAATCAACCCAAGCACAAATGTCAAAGGAACTCGCAGCGCGACAAATAACACTGTTCTTAACACAACAGCCAGAAAATCGCCAGTATCCATCAATGTTGCAATGGATTTCGGGACATCAAGAATAAAGAATAAGGCTATTGTCAGGATGATTCCTAAAAGCCAAAGTAAGCCAGGTGCAATCTTTTCATCCAATTTTCTTTCCTGGCGTTTGTTAAAGTAATTCACACCAAACAGAGGTACAAAAACAACGACAATCAGAAAGAGACCTAAAAGTGCCTCTGGTTGGAATAATTTTCCCAACAATGTATCGTAGTTTGCAAGTATTGGATCCTGGAGTACGTATGGTTTACCCAATCCGTGGGGAGCATTTTCACGAAATGCTGGCCAACAGAGCGGGTCCAGTAACCCGGTTAAAGTTACTTCACAATCAGGATTTGGACGAAATTTGTTTCTATTTGTAAACGAAATGTAAGTATTGAGAAGGATTGGATAAACATTGAAAACTAATATCGCTAAAATTGTCGGCAAGAGAAATAAAGAAACTGTGATCCATTTTCTACGACCCATCCAGGCGCTCATCACGAACTCCTTTCGACTCAGTAATGAAAAATGAGGAGGAGATCTCCTCCTCCCCATTTTTGTATTTATGAATTACTGCATGCCAGCAACAGCTTCTTCAATCGCAGCTTGTGCGTCTTCCATTGCTTTCGCAGGTTCCTGAGCGCCTGTCCAGATAGCAGCAGAGGCATCACCAACAGGGCCCCATTGGGCTGAAGAGAATGGTGAAGGTGACATAGGTACACCAAGGTTCAAGGCAGCACCAAATCCAACAACAGCAGCTAAGGATGAAACTTCTGGGTCATTCAAAGCACCTGTTGCAGCTGGAATGGTTTTGTTGACCAGAGCAATTTTCTTCTGAACTTCAGCACTGGTGAAGTATTTCATGATATCCAGTGCAATTTCTGCATTACCACGATCAACTGCGTTCTTGCTCATCATCAGGACTTTGATACCAACGAATGGACTACCCATTGGCAAAATTCCGTAGTCAATACCACTGGCTTCAACACCAGCTACTGCCCACGGTCCAGTCCACCACATACCAACTTTACCTTCGGCTAGGGCAGCATTACAAATATCATAGCTGTTTTCGGCATATGATACTGTGGCGAATTTCTTTAACCATTCACCAGCAGCGATTGCTTCTGGACTATTGAGGAAGGCATTACCTTCTTCATCGACGTAGGATGGTAAACCAAAACCGAAGTAAATTGGGGACATATGATAGGCATCTGAACCACCGAATGCCTGGTTACAAACCAGAACATTGCCGGTATCTTCCTGGAATTTCTTGGCTTTTTCATAAAGATCTTCAAAATCCATAGGATCAGTGGGTAGATATTCTTCAGTTACAACGGCTTTGTTATAAATCAAAGCAATACCTTCCTGAGATTCGGGTAGACCCCAGATCATGCCTGACCATTGGACTCCAGCAACGGCTGCCGGTTCGTAATTGGCTTCCAGAAAGGCAGAATCGACACCTAAATCACTGATTGCAACAATGTTACCATTGAGTGCTTGTTCACCAATGGCGTCATTTGCCCAACCAATGATATCGGGACCTTCACCAGCGGGGATAGCAACAGTGAGAGCATTTTTGACATCTTCTGGTTTTGAAAGATCAATCTTTACATTTGGATGCTCAGCTTCGTAATCACGAAAAGCTTGTTCAATGGCAGTTAAATAAGCACCATCCCATTGGTTCCATACGGTGATGGTAACTGCTTCAGCACTCGGCTCAGCCGGTTCAGCAGGTTCAGCGGGCGCGGCAGGTTCAGCAGGAGCTGCTGGTTCTGCAGGAGTTTCAGCGGGTTTACAGGCTGATAAAACAAACATTGCGATCAGTAGAACACTGATCAAGGTTAATAACTTCTTAGACATTTTTTCCTCCGAAATTTATTTTGAATTATTTTTGAAAAACGATGTAGTAAGTTTCCTCCGAGCATCACCTCCTTAAGTAGAGTTAATTATGGTTCCATTTACCAGTTTTGTGTAATGCATACGATAACGCTTGTGTAACAGCACCCATAACAGTCGATCTCTTTCCTAATAATGCAGCTGAAATTCGAACTGTATTTCCGGCAACATATAAACTTCGGTTTGCTACGGCTTCACGAATAGGATCCAGTAATAAATCTCCACTGGAAGCTATTCCTCCACCAATTATAACGATACTGGGGTTAAAAAGATTCACCAATCCAGCAATGGCAACACCAAGATACGAGCCTGCTTCAGTAATGATTTGCTGTGAAAGCAAATCACCTCTTTTAGCTGCTCTAATTACATCTTTTGCAGAAATTTGGTATAAATCTCCTAGTCCAACCAATTGAGATCTTCTCCCTTTGCTTAATTCTTCTTGTGCACGAATGACAATTGCCCTTCCACCAGCAAAGGCTTCTAAACAGCCAAAATTACCACAGGAACATTTAGGTCCCTTTTCATCAATGGTGGTATGGCCAATTTCACCTGCTGAACCTGTCTCTCCATGGTAAATTTCATTTTCAAAGATTAATCCTGCGCCAATACCTGTACCAACTTTTATGTATGCCAGATTTTTTTCTCCCCTTCCAGCTCCATATGCCCATTCACCTAGTGCACCTAATTCAGCATCATTATTCACTAATACAGGGCAATTCCACTTCTTGTGTAAAGTCTCCCGAATCGGGAAATTATTCCAACCAGGCATGATGGGGGGCATACTCACAGTCCCTTTTTCAATGACCACGGGGCCAGGAAGACCCAAACCAACTGCAGAAATGTCCTGAAACTGTAATCCCGCAATCGTCAGAACCTGTTGAACTAAGCTATCCACCATACTTAAACAAGTTATGGGTCCTTCATTAATATCTACATCCATCTCCCGTTCTTGAAGAATATTGGCGGAATAATCCGATAAACAGACATATAAATGTGTTGCTCCTAAATCGACCCCTAAAACATAACCTTTATCAGGAGCTACTTCTAAAACAATTGGCCTTCTTCCCCCAGAATATCGGGTTTCAGCCTCACGTACTAATCCTTCATCAACTAAATCATTAATGATTGATGTCACAGCTGCTCTAGTTAACCCTAATTGTCTTGATAAATCCACTCTGGAAACACCACCGGGTGTAAACCGAATAAGATCTAATACTACATGTTTGTTAAGTAATTTAACATGTGTCTTAGGAGTAACCCAAATATTACCATCCAAGTTTGCCTTAGCCTCTCAATAACTAAATATATTTTATCATTCAGATCCCTTAAGTCAAGTATTCTAACAAATGGTTTCCACCAATAATTAATTTAGCACCTCAACAAGATGGATTCATCTTCATTTTCTTGTATTCAACTAATGCTAAATCTATTTTTTAATAGCAATCCAACTAAATAGTATAGGCACATAAATTGCACCTTCATAATAAATCTGAGTCAATGTATTATAATTTTAGCTAATGATTCTCTTGAAAAATATTAAGCAGTTATCAATCATCGCGAAAAAGAAATTTTCAATTCTTTTTTATTTTCTTTTAATTTCCTTACTTTTTTCTGGCTGTCAAACTTCCATTATTCTCGAACCTACAACGACATTTACCGTAGCAACCGAACCACCTGCGTCTCCCACGAGCACTACGCAAGCAACGGTTCAAATAGGTTTAGAGGAAACACCCATCAATATTGGTTACATCATCTCAGGAAATCAAACCAATATCGAAAACCTTGCAGAAACAATGATCAATGCCCTGGAAGATAAAACTGCATATGAAATACGTTTTGAAGCATTTGACAACCCACAGCAAGCATTTGAAAAACTGAGACAAGGTGATGTTCATTTTATTTTTATCCAACCATTAACCTACCTGGCGGCATCTGAACGTGATCTCATCTTTCCTTTGTTAATTTCAAACCATTTTGGTTTATATAGTTATGGAACCCAATTTTTAGCCAATAGAGATTCAGGGTTTAATACATATTTTGATGAAAAAACAAATAAATCAACCACTACTGCCGATTTTGCACTGCGCCAATTTGAAGGAAAGCGACCTTGCTGGACAGAACCTTCATCCATTTCCGGCACAATCGTCCCTCATGGAACTTTGGCAAAAAATGGAGTTTCCTTCCTACCTCCTGCGTATTTACAAAATCCAAGTGCAACCATAAGAGCTCTTTACATAAAAGGGATATGCGATTTTGGGGCTACCTATTCTTATTCAGGAGATCCAAGAACATCTTCGCTGGTAATTAACGATTTACCCGATGTTATGGATCGAATTATGATCATCTGGCAATCAGATGCAGTCATTCCCAGCTTAGGTTTATCAGCATCCGTTACAGTTCCACTTCAAGTGCAAAGTGATATTAAAAATGCATTTTTAGGTTTAATAGCTGACGAAAACGGAAAAGCGATCGTCTCGGACGCTCTTCAATATGATATTCAGGGATTTCTTTCTATTGAAGATGATTATTATGATGCATTAAGAGAATTGGTGAAAGCAGCGAATATCAATCCATACCAACATTTAGGAAATTAACCAATAATGAAATTTTTAAAAAATTTGATTCGAAGTATCATTTGGGCTGGATTATTGGTAACCCTCTTTCCAGTTTTAGTGTGGTTGCTGTTTAGGGTTGTGTACGCTGAAAGAATTTTTACGGTTGAAGATGCCCCTGAAGAATATTCAGTAGCAATCGTCTTTGGTGCTGGTCTTCATTGGGATGGGTCTCCCACTCCTGTGCTACGAGACCGGGTCAAAGCAGCCGTAGGGTTGTATGATCAGGGTAAGGTTCAAAAATTGCTTTTTAGTGGCGACAATCGTTTTGTGGATTATAACGAACCAGGTGCAATGCACGAATATGCTCTCGAACTAGGTGTTCCAGAGGAGGATATTGTTCTTGATTACGCTGGACGCCGAACATATGATACCTGTTATCGAGCAAATGCTATTTTCAAGGTGGAAAAAGCCATTCTTGTAACCCAAAGATTTCATTTGCCCAGAGCAATCTTTTTGTGTGATCAATTGGGTATCCTTTCACAAGGAGTGGAATCAGATTTACGAGAGTATTCAAGTTACTCACTTCGATATTGGAATCTCAGAGAGATCCTTGCCACAATGTCGGCTATGTGGGATGTTTGGATTCAACGGCCGGTGCCTGTACTTGGAGAAGAATTACCAATTTTTTAGATTTTTTTAGTGAGGAATTAATGCAACGTGATCAAGTAATATCTATTGTCAGAGAATACGTAAAAAATGAGAATCTCATCAATCATATGCTTTCAGTAGAAGCAGCTATGCGTTTTTATGCAAAATTGTATAATGAGGATCAGGAAGAATGGGGAAATGTCGGACTTCTTCATGATTTTGATTGGGAGATTCATCCAACGCTTGAAGAACATCCCCTGGCAGGTGTTCCAATCTTAAGAGATAGAAGCGTACCAGTACAT
>JAHYJK010000070.1 GCA_019429225.1 Anaerolineaceae bacterium | reverse complement strand
AGGGGGAAATGGTATCAATGGTAATTAGTATTTCATCAACCGGGATAGCAAGAATTATCACATCAGCGTTTTCAACACTTTCAATGATGGTTAAAGCAATCTGGTCAAAAGCGTGCATATCATAAGCCTGTTTTGAAAAAGCTGGAATCCGATCAAAACAAGTTCGATGAATATCCTGAGTGTGATTTTTTAATGCCAGCCCGATAGATGTGCCAATTTTTCCACATCCGATAACAGATATATTAATTGTCATCAGAAACCTCCAATGAGAATTCTTAATAATCCTGATAAAGCGGGTGTCAATACCATGCTAATTAAATCAATTCCAATCATCGGTAAAACAAAAATTAAACCAAGAAGAATAATTGGACCATATTGTTTGATTTTATTCCATCCCTGCTTTAAGTTTTGGGGCAGGAAAAAGTCCAGAACCTTTTCTCCATCCAATGGCGCTAAAGGAATCAAGTTGAAGAGCATCAATGCTAAGTTGATGATAATGAACTCAATCGCAAATTCATAAGCTGTGGGTATAAAATTTGATGTTGAAATTTGATATTGTATTAAACCTAATCGTATGGGAATTGCAGCTAAAATGGCCATTAAGAGATTGGATAATGGGCCTGCTAACGAAACCCACATAAAAGCACTGGGAGAATGCCGGTTAAGTGCGTAAGGATCGACTGGGACAGGTTTTGCCCATCCGAACCCTGCAATAAGCAACAGTAAACTACCAAAGAGATCAAGATGAACCAAAGGATTCAATGTCAATCTTCCATTGTTTTTTGGTGTTTGATCCCCAAACGAATTAGCAGTCCAGGCATGCGAAAATTCATGCACTGTGAAGGCAATGACCAACGTGATTATTCGAATGATTAGTTTTGAAATAGATAGACCCAGCATTTTTACCTACGATTTTTGATTATATCATGGGTGGTATAATCGTATCGTGTTACCAGAAATACGTTTGCATGACCGGATAATTCTTAGAAAACCTCATCCTTGTGGCAGCTATGAATGGGAAGTTGTCAGATTAGGGGCGGATATAGGCCTGGTGTGCAGCCAATGCGGCAGGAAAGTCCTGCTTTCCAGACGGGAATTAGCCAAGCGTTTGAAGACATACCTCAAAAAAGAGTCTGAAGCAACCAATGATGAATAAAAAACCAAGTATTTTGTTTCTCTTTTCTGATACAGGAGGGGGACATAGAAGTGCTGCAGAAGCTATTATTGAGGCAATTCATTTAGAATTTCCTGACCAGTTTGACACCAGAATGATTGATATTTTTCGTCAGTACGCGCCATTACCTTTGAATTATGCTCCAGATATTTATCCGCATTTATCACGCTATCCAAAAATGTGGAAATTAGGATATGAAGTTAGTGATGGAACCCGCAGAATCAGAGCATTTTATGATGTGATGTGGCCGTATTTACGCAGTGCTGTACATCAATTATTAAAGGAGAATCCGGTAGATCTGATTGTCTCAGTTCACCAATTGGTGAACATCCCACTATTAAGATCTCGCTTTCACACGGATAAAAGATTTGTCACAGTGGTTACGGATTTAGTTTCCACCCACTCTGCCTGGTACCATCCTGGAGCAGACCTGGTAATTGTCCCAACGATCCCAGCCAAGGAAAAAGCTCTAAAAAGTGGACTACCGAATGAGAAGGTTATCGTTATTGGCCAACCTGTCGCTGAAAAATATATTAATCAAACATTGAATAAAATTGATCTGAGAAATAGATTTGGTTGGGGAAAAGATCTACTTACTGTACTTTTAGTTGGTGGTGGAGAGGGGATGGGAAATCTTGAAAAGCACGCCATGGCAATCAATAATTCAAATTTACCCATCCAATTAATTATTGTTGCAGGAAGAAATCAGCAGCTAAAAACAAAATTAGAAAACCAAAATTGGAATATGCCGACAAAAATTTACGCATTTGTAAAAGAAATGCCTGAATTTATGCAAGCGTCCGATGTATTGATAACGAAAGCAGGACCTGGAACAATTAGTGAAGCTTTTATTGCAGGGTTACCTTTGATTTTATACAGTAAGATGCCTGGTCAGGAAGATGGAAACGTTGGTTATGTAACGAATCAAGGAGCAGGAATATGGGCACCAAATCCTGATTTATTGGTTGAGAGTCTACAAAATTGGATAGACCATCCAGAAGAATTGAAAATCGTTGCTTCAAGATCTGCTCAATTAGCAAAACCAAATGCATCAAGAGATATCGCCAAAGCACTGATAAAACAAGTTCAAATCTCCATAAATAATAGAATCTAGAAAAGTGTATAATCATTTCTATGCCAATACTTGATCCATTCAGCCTGGAATTTTTTAGTAAAAGTGGTGAGCAAACTCGACGTTTGGGAACGCGACTCGGCTCAGCTTTAGCGCTTGGTGACGTTATTTGTTTGGCTGGGGATTTGGGTTCTGGAAAAACAACTTTCACGCAAGGTATTGCAAAAGGTTGGGGTTCTCTTGATATCGTAACTAGTCCAACATTTGTCATAGTGAACCAGTATAAAAAACCAGAAGGAACAATTCTTCATCACATGGATGCTTACCGATTAGAAAACGCAGAAGATGCGTTTAGTCTTGATATCGAGTACATGTTTCAATCTGGCGCTTTAGTCATCGAGTGGCCTGATCGAATAAAAGCTGCATTACCAGAGGAATATCTTTGGATTGATTTAACCTGGGTTGATGAATTTCAAAGAAGAATGGTTTTTTCTCCAGTAGGAGATCGATACAGGTCATTGTTAACTGCTTTTCGGCAAAAAGCATTTGGAGGATGAGTTTTAATGTTATTGGCAATTGACAGTTCAACGCAAACGGTTGGAATTGCATTATTTGATGGCTCGCAGGTGATTGGAGAAATTATATGGCAGACAAGAAGTCACCATACTGTTGAATTATCACCCGCGATTGATGAGATTTTTAACAAATGTGGAATCAATTATTCTCAATTGAAAGGACTTGCCGTTGCAGCTGGGCCTGGTTCGTTCACATCTTTGAGAATTGGTTTTGCAATTGTCAAAGGTTTGGCATTATCTTTGCATATCCCAGCTGTTGCAATCCCAACGCTAGACATATTAGTTGCTGCACAACCTTTACGTGATATGCCAATGTACGCCTTACTACAGTCTGGGCGTAACCGATATGCAATCGGAAAATTTATCCATCAAGCTAAGGGATGGGTGCCTGATGGTGAAATTGTTATAAAGAAAATTGATGAAATATCTGAATTAGCCACAACACCTACAATGCTTTGTGGAGAATTGTTAACAGATGATAGGCATTTTTTATTGAAAAACAACAAGAATTTCATATTGGCCTCACCTGTGCAATCATTAAGAAGACCTTCTTACCTGGCTTATTTAGCATGGCGGAAATTAAAATCAGGAAAATTAGAGGACGTTCGCGTTATATCACCTACATATATTCACATAGCCAATCCAATACCTTAACCCTGGAGATTTTATTTGATATTATTGTTTAGACAAATGGACCTTGAGGATTTAGAAACTGTTAAATCAATCGACAAATTAGCTTTTCCAAATCCATGGCCAGAAAATGCATTTCAATATGAACTCGAGAAAAATACAAATGCCAGATTGTGGGTTGGAGAATTCCAGGATGGTGAAAAATCTACAATTGTTGCGTTGGCTGTCATTTGGATTATTTTAGACGAGGCTCACATTGGTACGATTGCCATTCATCCCGCATATCAAAACAGGGGATGCGGACAGCAATTTTTGGCCTTTATTTGCAGACAATTAATTTCTGAAAATATAACGAGAATTTTCTTGGAAGTAAGAAAATCCAATGATGTAGCGATTCATTTATATCAAAAGTTTGGATTCACGATTGATGGTGAAAGGAAACATTATTATCGTGATAATAACGAAACAGCGATTTTAATGAGTGCTGCCATAAAAAAAAGTGGTTTTTATGATCAGTTTCTTTTGGATTATCAACTTACTTTTGATAGTGCCAGTAAGGAGATTCAGGAATGATGAACAACTTACATGAAATTACTTTGCTTGTCTCGAAGTGTCAAAATTGTGCTTTACATCATTCAAGAATTAAATCTGTTCCTGGTGAAGGTCCCGATAATGCCAGGATCATGTTCATTGGAGAAGGGCCAGGATTTCACGAAAACCAACAGGGAAGACCATTCGTTGGACAGGCTGGAAAATTTTTAGATGAGCTGTTGTCCGTTTCGGGATTAAAAAGAGAAACTGTTTTCATCACAAATGTAGTAAAATGTCGACCACCTGGAAATCGCGATCCACAACCTGAAGAACTGGAAGCATGTTCGAAATTTCTGGATCGACAAATAGAATTAATAAATCCAGAGATCATCGTAACTCTAGGCCGATTTTCGATGGCAAAATTTTTCGGGCAGGTAAAAATAAGTCAAATTCATGGAATTATGCGAAAAATTGGTCAAAGATATGTAGTGGCGATGTATCACCCAGCAGCTGCATTACATCAACCTGCTCTAAAAAGCACATTATTGGATGATTTCTCCAAATTAAAGAAATACATCCATCAAGTTGAATCAGAACGAGAAATCAAAGAAGTTAATTCAAATAAGTACAATTCAATTGTTGTTGAAAAAAAAGAGGATGAAGACACGCCAACACAATTGTCATTATTTTAAAAACCAGTGAGGGATAAATGAACACAAAACAAAAATTGATTGAAAAATTTGAAAAGAAAGAAGCAAAAATTGCTATTCTTGGTATGGGGTATGTTGGTTTACCTTTAGCTGTTGTATTTGCTGAAGCTGGTTTCGATGTCACTGGAATTGATCCGGTTCAAGAAAAAGTAGATCTTATTAATAAAGGTGAAAGTTATATTCTTGATGTTTCAACCGAACAAGTAAAGAAATTGATTGGCGAAAACAGGTTGCATGCAACCTCGGATTTTTCAGTAATTCGAGAAATGGACGCAGTATCGATTTGTGTTCCGACCCCATTAAGAAAGACTGGCGATCCTGATTTATCCTTTATCATCTCAGCAACAGAATCTTTGGCCGAATACATTCATCCTGGTATGGTGGTGGTTTTAGAATCAAGCACTTACCCAGGAACAACTCGTGAGATGGTGTTACCAAGGTTATTGGATTGTTGTGATTATAAAGTGGGAGAGGATTTTTTCCTTGCTTTTTCTCCTGAGCGGGTGGATCCTGGTCGAAAGGATTGGACGACAATTAACACCCCTAAAGTGATTGGCGGTATCACCGAAGATTGTTCAGAAGTTTCAGCAAAATGGTACGCGCAGGCTTTGGACAAAGTTGTTCCTGTAACTTCTACAGAGGTGGCAGAAATGGCAAAACTCCTGGAAAACACATTCCGGATGATAAATATCGGTCTGGTGAATGAATTGGCAATTATGTGTGATCGATTGAAGGTTGATGTATGGGAAGTTATTGAAGCAGCGGCAACCAAACCTTTTGGCTTCATGAAATTTACACCGGGACCAGGATTAGGAGGTCACTGTATTCCGATTGATCCTTTGTATTTATCCTGGAAATTAAAATCATTAAACTACAACGCACGTTTTATTGAACTGGCCTCAGAAATTAATACCAACATGCCCAGATTTTTAGTTGGAAAAGTTCAGGATGCATTGAACAACGTGGGTAAGCCCATCAAAGGAAGTGATATTCTCGTTTTAGGAGCTGCTTATAAACCTGATATTGATGACATTCGCGAATCACCAGCCCTGGATGTTATTCATTTATTGGAGCAAAAAGGTGCAAAGATAAGTTTCCATGATCCTTATGTTCACCAAATTAAACATGAAGAGTGGGAAATGGAATCAATCCAGGATCTCAATGAAGGTATAGAAAAAGCTGATTGTGTTGTAATTGTCACCGATCATAAGGTTTATGATTATGATGAAATTCTTGAAAAATCCCAATTGATTGTGGATTCAAGAAATGCATTGGGAGAAAATGGACGTAAGAGTCCGAAGGTTGTAAGACTATAATGGCCAATTATCTTGTCACTGGTGCTGCAGGGTTCATTGGTCAAAGGGTTTCTGAGCTTTTAATGGCTGATGGTCATGTTGTGTTTGGCATTGATAATTTGAATGATGCCTATGATGTGCGCGTTAAACTCTGGCGATTAAACCAATTAAAACAAAACGAGTTATTTCATTTTCAGCAACTCGATATCAGCGAGTATGAAAATCTCAGAGATTGGATCCACCAACTAGAAAATCCAATTGATGCGATTATTAATCTTGCTGCTCGTGCAGGAGTGCGTCAATCGGTTGAAAATCCCTGGGTTTATGTAAATACAAATGTGGTTGGAAACTTAAATTTATTAGAAATTGCTAGGCACTTGAAGATAAAAAAATATATTTTAGCATCCACATCCAGTTTATATGGAGAGAATCCTCCTCTACCAACGCCGGAATCAGCTGAGAGTGACCATCCTTTACAACCATACGCGGCCAGTAAAAAAGGTGCAGAAGCTTTATGTCATTCGTATCACTATCTATATGGAATCGATACGACTGTGTTTCGTTACTTCACTGTTTATGGCCCCGCAGGGAGACCAGATATGGTGATGTTCCGGTTGGCAAAATGGATTGCAGAAGGGTACCCTGTTTATGTTACTGGTGATGGGAATCAAGCAAGAGGATTTACATATATTGATGATATTGCGCGTGGGACAATTCTTGGTCTAAAAAAATTGAATTATGAATTGATTAATCTTGGAGGACATGAAGTAATCACGATCAATGAACTGGTTCGAATCATGGAAGAAAAGATTGGAAAAAAAGCCAACATCCAATATATAGACCAACATAAGGCTGATGTTATGCAAAATTGTGCCAATGTTGAAAAAGCCAAACAAATTCTAAACTGGGAACCAAAAGTAAATTTGGATCAAGGCATTACAAAATTAGTAAATTGGTATTTTCACGAAAGGAATTGGGTCAGTCAGGTTGCTACACCATGAAATCACCTTTAAAGATTTACCATGAATGGAAACAAGATAAATCTTTAGGGGAAGTCATCAAAAATACTGGTTATATGGTAACCAGTAATACTGCCAGTACAGGCTTAACCTTTGTTCAGGGAATGCTTGCTGCCATCATTTTAGGGCCAATTGAGTATGGACTCCTTGGAATGGTAGTATCATTTGCTTCAAATGTTAATCGGTTATTGTCTTTCCGTATGGGGGAATTGGTCGTCAAATTTGGCGGAGAGTATCTTGAAAAGAAAGAAAATAAAAAAGCTGCAGCAGTTATCAAGTTTGCAGGTCTTGCTGAAATAATAACATCATTAATTGCGTATTTACTGCTCATCATTTTAGCACCATGGGCTGCAAAAGTAATTCTCAAGGATCCGCTTATCACCAGATGGATAATTATTTATGGAACAGCCTTGCTTGCAAATTTTATGACGGAAACCTCAACGGCCATTCTTCAAATTGGTGATCGATTTAGAAAGTTAGCTACTTTAAATTTCCTTCAAAGTTTATTAACAGCGATTTGGATTATTATTTTATTTTTTACAAAAGGCGACTTAATTCAGGTATTATTTGCCTATTTAGCTGGAAAATTTCTTTATGGTTCTGGAATATTTTTAATCGGTATGATTACTTTGAGAGAACTAATAGGCAAGAATTGGTGGAAGGCAAGTTTGGGTGAGTTAGATAACAAAAAAGGTTTATTGAAATTTGCTTTCAGCACCAATATAAGCAGTACGCTCAATCTGGTCATTCGTGATAGTGAAGTATTGTGGGTGGGATATTTTCTAAGCCCATTATATGCAGGATACTACAAGTTCAGTGTCGCGGTTATCAACGCAGTGATTTTGCCTGTTTCTCAATTTATTACCGTTACCTATCCGCAGATCAATAAAAAAATAATTGCAAAACAATGGAAAGACCTGAAAAGATTGCTTAGAGGGACCAGTACAATTGCTTTTGCTTGGATCATTCTATGTGTTTTTGGTTTGATGATTTTCGGAGAATGGGTGTTATCCTTTATAAAAGATGGCGCTTATGTTCCTTCTTTACCATATATTTATGTTTTAATGATCGGATATGGATTTGCCAGTGTCTTTTTCTGGAATAGAAACCTTTTGTTGTCGTTTAATTTACCAGATCTCCCAATAAAAATAATGGCCATTGTGGGGGGAATAAAAACATTATTAATGTTTATACTTATTCCAAAATTTGGTTACTTAATGCAGGCTGGTTTGTTGAGCGCATATTTTATCGTCTCAATAGGTGTAATGGTATACTTGGGTTTGAAGAAAATCTCCTTTGAAGAAAAGGTGGCCTTCGTCAATGCAGATAGCGGTTATAACAACTAGCCAGATTCCCTCCATTACGGCCAATAGTATCCAGGTAATGAAAGTTTGTCAGTCCTATTGTCAACTAGGCCATGATGTTACATTAATAATTCCTGGGAAAAAGACAGCCAATTGGGATGAAATTTCAAATCTTTTTGGAATTAAATCAAAATTTTCAATAAAATATATTCCCACTCACAGAATTTTCCGTCGATATGATTTCTCATTTCGTTCAGGTTTGCATATTTTTTTAAAAAAATATGACATTGTTCACACCTGGATGCCACAGATAGCGAATATTGCCGGATTATTAGGGAAACCATATATTATCGAATTGCATGGCATGCCGACGGGAAAAATTGGACCAAAAATATATAAAAACATTATTTTTTCGAAACATAAAAAACGTTTTTTGTGTATTACAAATGCATTAAAAGAAATGTATGAAACAGCATTTCAATTTAAATTCATGGATTCAGAAATTCAAATTGCACCGAATGGTGTTGTTCTAGAACCATATTTGAATTTACCTGAAACGTCTGAATTAAAAATCAATCTTGGTATTAAAAGCCAATTCACGGCTGTTTATACAGGACATCTATACCAGGGTAGAGGAATGAATTTGCTTATTAAATTGGCTAAGATTTTACCTGAAATTCAATTTATCTGGGTTGGGGGGAGAGAGGAAGATGTTAATCAGTGGAGAGAGTATATCAATAAGAATCTGATCAAGAACATTAGACTGATAGGGTTTGTTGGAAATGAATATATTCCGACCTATCAATCAGCTGGAGATGTTCTATTAATGCCATATGAGATGAGTATTGCGGGTAGTAGTGGTGGAAACTCTGTAGATTTTTGCAGCCCGATGAAAATGTTCGAGTACATGGCAGCTGGAAAGCCTATTATCTCCAGTGACCTCCCAATCTTACATGAAGTTTTGAATGAGAAAAATGCCATTTTTTGTCCATACAATGACATTGACCAATGGGTTGATGCTATTAACCGCATTAAAAATGACCCTGATTATGGGATCAGGCTTGGCAATCAAGCAAGGGTGGATGTGGAAAAATATTCCTGGATTGAACGGGCAAAAAAATCATTGGACGGATTTCTAAAATGAGTAGGATGATCAAGGAAATTGGTTTACCAATCATTCTTGGAATAATTGTTTCATGGATATTTAGTTATTTCTCAGAATTTGACCTTAAAAGTGTTTTTTGGGGAACATGGTTATTAACATCAGTTTTCTTTTTATTATTGATTAATTTAAATCAAAAATTTGGACCTACAAAGTTCTTATCCTGGGTAATTGGAGTTTCTCTCATTTTACGTTTGGGATTGGGTCTGGTAACAACTGAAAATTTGATCGATTGGGGATATGATCAAGAGCCATATCAAAGTGGGTATTTATTTAAAGATGCGTATAGTCGTGATAATCAAGCATGGGATTTGGCGATTTCAGATCAACCTATTTGGGCTGCGTTTTCAAACGATTTTTTTACTGACCAATATGGTGGTTTATTAGCACTCAGTAGTTTGATATATCGCCTTTTCACTCCTGATGCTCATTTTCAAATTAATATCATCTTTTTTGTAACGATGATTAATGTTATGGGTATTTTATTTCTTGCGTTGGGTTTAAAGGAAAAAAATAAAGATATAGGTTTGTCGACATCTTCAAAAATCATTATTTTAATTTTTTCATTTTATCCGGATGCGATTTTGTTTAGTGCTTCCCAAATGCGGGAACCAATTTTATTAGGGATATCCGCTTGTTTATTTTGGATTATTCATAAACAAGAAATAAAGATAGGGAATAGATTTGTTTTATTTTCCTTATTCTCAATTTTAATATTGTTGATTTCATTCAAAATTGGTATTTTTATTATTTTCTCTTTCCTGATTTGGATGTTATTTCAACCGTACAGGAAACAAATTAAGGTACTTAATTCAAAAATCATAATTCTTCCTGTGGTTGTAATTGTAATCATTGCGTTGTTTTTTTCTTATAATTGGATTTTAGAAGCGGCGAAATGGGATGCATTATTACTGGAACGAAACTCGGGTTTTGTTCAATATATTGTTTCAATAATTGGAACACGATATCGATTACTATTTGCGTCCATTTATGGATTGTTCCAACCTGTATTACCAGCGGCTTTGATTGAACCTTCAAAATTGTTCTGGAAAATTCTGAATTCTTTAAGAGCTTTGGGTTGGTATTTAATGATGCCGATCTTAGTTTATGGAATTGTTTATTTCTTCCGGGAAAATGAGAAAATCAAAAAATTTGAGTACCTCGTTATCTGGTCATTCAGTGTTTTCTGGATCATGTTGTCATCCATTAGAGCCGGTGGAGATATGTGGGACAATCCACGCTACAGATTGGGTTTTCTGATTTGTATTGCTTACATTATTGGGGTTGCGTTCTATCATGGTTGGAAAACAAAAGACCATTGGTTAGCAAGATTTTTTATCGCTGAGTTTGTTTTTGTTCTGTTCTTTTTGCAATGGTATATATCCAGATACACTGGTATTTTTGAAAATCTACCTTTTTTCCAAATGGTACTCGTTCTATGCATAATTTTTGGAATTATCCTAATCACTGGAATTTTCGCAGAAGTAAGGATCCAGAGATTGAAAAACAAAAATGTAGAAAATTAGGTTAACTTTTGATAGAACTTTCTAAATAATTGTTTGAAACGAATCCAAAAATAATCCAATAATAAGGTAATGCAAAGCTATCAATACTAAATCCTTCAATGAGCAGGGTTAGTAATGCTATTTTGCCTACCAATCCCCAGTAGTTGTGAATGTGTGATTCTTTCCTTTGAAATTGAAATGATCTTAAAAGTATTAATATTAACCAGGTTCCAAAACATAAGAATCCTACAATACCAGTTTCAGATAAAAGTCGAATCCATAGGTTTTTTACATTGCCCTGATAATTGGCTTGATAAATCAGGTGGCGAGGTTCATCCAGTGCCCAGGCAAATGAAGGCATATATTCTTCAAAAAAGAAGCCTACATTTCCCAATCCCACCCCCAATATTGGATAATCATTAAACACGTGCCATCCAGTTTGCCAATACAAAATTCTTTCGGCAAATACAAATTCATTTGCAATAGAAAACAAATTTCTGTTTTGATAAGTCTCAACCTCGAAAAGTGATTCCATACGAGAGTCGAATTTGCTAAAGAAAAACAATCCTGTTATCAAGAGCAGAATATATAAAAAAATGAAGATGACTGGTAAGGATTTTAATAACACACGTAGGGTACTGGTTTTGTTCTTTTCTTGAATTCTTCTGATGATCCTTCGATTCATGGTAATGAAAAGATATGAAATCACCACAATAAAAGTGATCCAACCGACCCTGGATTTCGAAAAAATTAAAATAAAAATCGAAATTCCGAGGAAAAAATTCTCGAGGATTAATTTTCGAAAAACACGCTTAAAAACACTCCGTCGATTTAATGTTGCACTGATCCAAATCGGTATATAAAACATATTCAATTGATGGGCAAGCCAGGAGGGTTCAAATGCAAATCCAGTTAATCGATCTTTATAAAGAGTTCCTGATGTTGTTATGTATTTTTGAATTGTTGTCATCCAGGCGGGATATTCGTGAAAAATCTGGCCAAAGACAAATTGGAATAAACACCAGATCATTAGCGGGATAAAACTGTATGAAATAATCCGTAAAGTTTTGTTTAGAACCTTCTCAGATTGGATAATTTGAATTGTTACAAAATAAAACGAAATACCAATTAATAATGTTCCTATCCCCTCAATAATATTATTAAAAATTGAAAAATCCTTTTGAATTGGAATTGGCAACCAAAACGCGAGTAATGAAGAAAAAATTGCCACTAACCCAAATATCAGAACTGGTTGTAACAATGTTGGGAACTTATTAGTCCCTTTTAACAAAGAAAAGACTATGATGAATAACAATACAAATAAAATTAAAATAGAGGGAGCGGCAACCATCTCTGAGCCAAGTAGCTTACTGGCCAATGGTAGACTGGTAAAAGGTAAAAGAAAAACAAGTACGTACCAGAATAGATGACTTACCTGTAAAATTTTATTTTTTTCCATTGGTTCGATCTACAAGAAATAATAAAGATACCAAAAACCCAAAAATTGACCCGCTCAGAACCAAATAATTGGTCTGAAATCGAGAAGCTTTTTGGGGTATCTCTGCAGAAATGACATCAGAAAATCGAATGCCAGGAAATATATTCTTACTCAGTAGTAATTCCTGTTGCAGCATTTGATTGAGATCATCGATAGAAAAATTATCAGGAAGAGTATCATCACACTCAGCAGGTGTCGGGGATATGAAATATGACCGTTCAATACAACTTTCCAAAGAGAGTTGCATTCTCATATAGGAATCATAATTCAATGCATGAATATACGCTTGGGATAATATTTCATGTGACACCATCGCCCATTGATTCGCCCATTGTGTAGCTGTCGTAGGATCGGTAGATTGACAGCGAAACAAGATGGAATTCACCTGACGTTCGATAAAACATGACTTTTGAAAATTTGATATATCCAAATTTGGGTTTTCAATGTTCGTGATCGTTTTGTTTAATACTTCATTCGAATGAAATAGACTGATGATATTCCCAATCATTTGATCCTGTTCATATTGAGAAAGGTGCCCAACTTCTTTAAAATTTATCACAACCGACAACTCTGCTTGTGCAACAAAAACAGGCAGAATAAAGATGATCGATGTTAAATAGGCAATGAATCCACCAATTATTCCACCTATGAGCAATAACCACCAATTTTGGAAGATTTTTGTGATGTTGTGGTTGAATGATAACTGTCCCATAAGAATTTTTAGTTGATCCTTCTACCTGATTATATGATGATTTCAAATATTGTTCAGGTATAATTCAACCACAATGACTGAAAATCATGGATTTCCGCAGAAATTATTTTATATTTTTTTAGCAATCGAAACAGTTATCGCATTTGTCGTTTTGGCTCGAATTCCTACCGACCCCAAAAATATTTTCTTTGCTGGCTTATCATTGAATAGACTTTTGTTATTAGGAGTAATGCTCCTCATTTTAGGTTTGTGTATTTTCCAATTAGCTAGATTGAAAATCACTGCTCATGAACCCAGGTTACTTCTGGACATTAACAAATTTTTCACTAATTACGATTGGATTTATTATCTGATTTTATTTTTGTGTTGGATAATGATCATTTTTCCAGCATATCGATTTGGAAAATATGAAGTTATTTATTCTCGAATCCAGCCATTAATAGTATTAATTTCATCTATATTTTTCACATTCTTGATATTACTCAAATTTAAAATTAACAAGGTAAAAACTGATATTTTTTCAAACATAAAATACAAAATTTTACTAATTTTTTTGTCAATCGTTTCTATCGTTTGGATTTTTTTAATCACCACAAGAATTGGATTAGATATTGACCATAATTTTTGGGGTGGGGCTGCTACTCCAATACTACCTTTAGTACTTTATACTTCGTTATTTATCCCTATTTTATTAACTTCACTTTGGAAGAAAAGTAGAATGGATGTAAATAAATGGAATTGGACTATAAAATTTTTTCCAATCATTTTGTTTTTATCAGCAATTATGATATGGAATTTAGAGCCATTTACCCCTCATTTTTTTGCCCCAAAGGTCAGAGCTCCTAATTATGAATATTATCCATATTCAGATGCCCAAATTTATGATATGACAGCTCAGTCCTTGCTGAATGGGGAAGGGTACATGAATAGAGGGTATGTCCAAAGACCATTGTATGGATTCATGCTATTCATATTTCATACTCTGGTTGGACAAAAATACCTGAATATTGTTCTTTTACAAACAATTCTCTATGCTTTTTTCCCGGTTCTGATGTTTTATCTGGGTAAGAAATTATTTTCCCCATTTTTTGGGATTTCATTAGGAGTACTATCAGTTTTAAGGGAATTAACTGCCTTTAAGGCATCACCATTTATGGAAATTGTTCACTCAAAGCTATACATGACCGATAATTGGGCAAGTTTTTTTGCCCTACTTATTACTCTATTGGTAATATTTTGGTTCATGAATAAAAAAGAAAATCATTTGCTCCTGGTGCTTATAGGCACGATTATGGGGATCAGTTTGTTGATGAGAATTAATTTATTGCTTATATTCATACCAATCTTTGCGACAGTCTTTTTAAAAAACATTAATAATTTCAAAAGTAGGTTCCTGAGAATAGGAATCCTGGGATTATCATCTTTTATTATTCTATTGCCCTGGATGTTTAGGAACTATGAACAAATTGGAGAATTTGGGATTGAACCTCAAAAATTCAGAATGGTTATCGAAACCAGATTTAATGTTGAAGAGAGTGATGCGTCTGAAGAAATTAATTCCCCAAAAACATCTCCGATGATCATGCCAGAAATTGTTGATCAACACACAAACGAAAAAATTGAAATTCAGAATTACCTTAATATTTTACGATTTACCACAGCCAATTTCTTACACAATGAAATTCATTCAATCTTAATTTTTCCCAACTCAATATTGGCTGAGTCCATAAAAGGTGTAATCGTAAATAATGATTACATTCAAGAAACCTGGGTGGGGGAGATAAATCCCAGACAATTCATCGCGATTATCATCAATTTACTTTTCATTGGACTGGGAATTTCAATCAGTTTTAAGAAATATGGATGGTTTGGGCTATTTCCTTTGTCGATTCATCTCTTTTACAATTTATCGAATGGATTAGCCAGGGTCTCTGGTTGGAGATATGTTATCGTGACGGACTGGGTAATTATTCTGTATTATATGGTTGGAATTATTTTTATTATCCACACTCTTCTTCACAAAATTGGCCTAACAGATATTGGTTCAAATGTTGTCTCTAATCATGAAACAGTTTTATCAGGTTACAAAGAAAAATCTACCAACAAAAGAACAATTATTTTATCGAGCATAATTTTTGTTGCACTTATATCGATTGGGATGGTGTTGCCGGAATTGTTGATTGAAAAGAAATATCGAGGAGAGGTAACAAGAGAAGAATTTCTGCAATTAATAGAGTTATATAATATTGATTATGATCATGATAAGATGAGAAGCTTAGCAGATGATCCGGATTTTGTGTATATACACACAAAAGCATTTTACCCAAGGTATTATAATCCTGGCGAAGGAGAACCAGGTTTCAACATTGAATGGATATCAGCTCAGGAATATGGTAATTTAGGATTCATGATCGTTTCCCCACAAATCACAGGGGCAACATTCGAAGTAGAAAAATCCCCTGAATTCTTCCCTCATGATGCAGATGTATTTATAATTGGTAAGTGGGTACCTTCCAATTTTATTGGAAAATATATTGAAGCCAATGTAATTTATTTTCCAGATAATGGTTATTTAATTACCTCTCAAAATTATCCATAAAAGATTATCAATAGGTGAAGATTGTTAAATAACAAAAATTATTATGTTTATGATGCAAAGAATAAGACTGCCAAGCCCCTTGAAGAGCTTCGACAGGCATATAATTATCGATATTTGATTTCTCAATTACTGCGTCGAGATATTGTCACAAGATATAAGCGGTCATTCCTAGGAATCGGTTGGACCATGCTCAATCCTTTAGGGACTATGATCGTATTGTCCATTGCTTTCTCGCAAGTCTTTAAAATGACTGAAGGATACCCAGCTTACGTATTGAGTGGTCTGATGGCATGGAATTTTTTCTCACAGACAACATATGCCAGTATGGTCAATTTGGTATGGGGTGGGGGGCTATTAAAGAGAATTTATATGCCGCGCACTTCATTTGCTTTGGCTGCAGTTGGTACAGGAGTGGTAAATACCCTTTTAACTATCATTCCGATGATTATCGTAATGCTTGTCCTGGGTGTACCCGTAAAATTAACTATTTTTTTCATTCCTATTCCTTTATTGTTATTGGCTTTATTTTCGTTAGGTTTTGGGTTAATACTTTCAACACTAGCGGTTTATTTTCCGGATGTTGCGGAAATGTATCAGATTGTACTAACTGCTTGGATGTATCTAACCCCAATAATTTACCCTGAAGAGATTTTGCCCGAAAACATTCATTTTATAATATCAACCTTTAATCCTATGTATGGATTAGTAAAGCTCTTTAGAATCCCAATTTATTACGGGCGTTTACCTAGCATTGAAGAATTTTTGTTTCCTGCTCTACTTGCTGTTATTGTCTTTATTATTGGTTGGTTATTTTTTACTTATCGCTCAGATGAATTTGCGTACAAAATATAAGGTGTCCTTGGTGAAATCAATCATTCGATTAGAAAATGTTTCCGTAGAGTATCGTATCCCATCTGAACGAATTGGGACTCTTAAAGAATATATGATCCGTTGGGTGCAAGGAAAAGTCAAACAAAAAAAATTCCTAGCATTAAAAAATGTTTTTATTGAAATCAATCAGGGCGAAGTCTTTGGTGTAATCGGACATAATGGTGCTGGTAAAAGCACAATGTTAAAACTTTTTGCCCGTGTTTTACCACC
>JAHYJK010000069.1 GCA_019429225.1 Anaerolineaceae bacterium | reverse complement strand
TTCTGGAAACTACTTCTTTAACCATACCTACAAATCCGAAAACAATGCCGGATCGCATTGATTGAATCGTATTTTTACCAATGGCTACCTGAGGGGGCGTTAGAGCGACACGCGGTAAAGTGGATGCTGCTCGGAAGAGCGATTCTGAACTTGAAACCACACCTGGTCCAATCGCTACACCTTCGAGGTTCCCGGATTCAGAGACTGCCACAAATGAGGTTGCTGTTCCAAAACCAACAATGATGACTGGTTTTCCGTATAATTTCCTTGCAGCCAGCGCATTCATAATTAAATCATGCCCCACTTCTGATGGGTAGTCGGTGTTAATTTTCATCCCGATATTCACTTCTGGTCCATAAATGGTCGGCGATAGAAGAAAATATTTTTCAGACATTTCAATAAATTCCTGTGTCAGGCTGGGAACCACCGATGAGATCGCACACCCTGTGATTTCATGAATGGATAGACCTCTGGTTTCAAATAAATCTCCTATCAGAACACCGTATTCATCCGCCAGGTTGGTGCGATCTGTTGAAATTCTCCATCTTTGCACCATTTCATCATTTTTGAAAAGACCTAACTTAATATTCGTGTTCCCAATATCAATGCACAATAACATGTTCCACTCCTAAAATTTAAAAAGACCACTAAAAAACCTAATAAGTTTGACAACCAGAACAATAATAAATACTACCTCCCAAATATGCTTCTTTCATGATTTGTGAACCACATCTTTTACAGGGACGGCTCAGAGAATTTTTACTGAGGATTGTTGTATATCCACCAGGATTTCCATAAATATCTTTCTCTGTTTCTCTTCCACCAAGTTCCATCATATTCAATAAAGTGTTTTTTAGTGCCAAAAACAATCCATTCTTGTCATTTTCTTCTAAAGAGACTACTTTCTTCCTGGGATGAAATCCTGCGTTGAATAAAATATCCTGTAATACCCCATTCCCCAGGCCAGGAATCCGTTGATTTGTCGCCAGGAATGCTTTTAAGGATAGTTTTAGATCTTTAGGGGTAAATAATTTCAGGAAATAATCCAGAGTGAACGCATCACTGAATGGTGAGGGCTTTTCTTTTGCTATCAGATAATATGGATTATCATTTTTACCTTTTGGGGTACACAACAATCCACCATACATCGCAATGCTGGCGCTCAATGAGGTTTCATCGTTGAATTTCAAAAATAATTGATGTTTCCCAGGAGGGGGATCATTTTTTGAATGAAATCGCAGGTTCACACCATCGCTAAACACAAGTGTCATATCGCCTGCCCATAACTCTACCTGACCGCCATACGCGAATGCCATCTCAATCTGCTTATGGGTTAGATAAACATTATATAAAGCAGGATCTCCAGAATACCAGGCAAATTTATGCTGGTTTTGAGCTGCGATGACTTCAACGATTTCTCTCCCCGATAATTCTTTTGATAATTGTTTTGCTAGCACCGTGGCTTCGGGTAACTCAATCATCTCTATCTCCCATTATCCTGGTTTAAATGCATCACTGACAATTTCCTGAGCTTCACTTTGTATCTGTCTTAAATGACTTTCACTGATAAAACTCTCTGCATAAATTTTATAAATATTCTCAGTCCCGGATGGTCGGGCTGCGAACCAGCCATTTTCAGTCACAACTTTCAAACCACCAATTGGCGCATTATTATAAGGTGCTCTTGTTAGTTTCTGTAGAATTTTTTCTCCAGCTAACTCAGCGGCTTTGACATTCTCAGGATTTAGATTAGTCAAAATTTTCTTTTGCTCAGGATCAGCAGGTGCATCCATTCGTTGGTAAATTGGATTACCAAATTGTTTGGTTAAATCAACATACATTTGATGGGGATCTTTTCCAGTCGTAGCCAGTATCTCCGCAGCCAGCAAATTAAGAATGATGCCATCCTTATCTGTCGTCCAGGTTTGTCCATTGAACCTTAAAAATGAAGCACCGGCACTTTCTTCCCCACCGAAACCAAATGAACCATCCAATAAGCCATTCACAAACCACTTAAATCCAACCGGGACTTCAGCCAATTCCATATTTAATGCATTCGCCACCCGATCGATCATGGAACTGGAAACCATTGTTTTTCCAATACAGGCATCCGTGCGCCATTGATCCCTACTCTGGAATAAATACCAGATGGCGACAGCCAGATAATGGTTGGGATTCATTAACCCACCGGCAGGAGTGACAATTCCATGGCGATCCACATCCGGATCATTGCCAAAGGCGATATCATATTGGTCCTTTAAGCCAATCAAACCTGCCATCGCATAGGGAGATGAGCAATCCATCCTTATTTTTCCGTCATGGTCGAGTCTCATAAAGCTGAAACGTGGATCGAGATCAGTATTGACCACTTCTAAATTCAGCCCATAATAATCAGCGATTATGTCCCAATACTCAATGGCGGCCCCACCCATGGGATCAACACCAATTTTCAAACCTTTATTTTTAACAATCAACAAATTGACTACATTCTGCAAATCTTCTACATAAGGATGAATAAAATCATAACCCTTAACATTGTTTGAGTGCAATGCCTTTTCAATGGTCATCCTTTTTACATCCCGTAAATGATTTTGCAGAATTTCATTGGCTCTCTTTTGAATGACACCAGTGATTTCCGGCCCGGCTGGCCCTCCAGATGGTGGGTTGTACTTGAACCCTCCATCGCTCGGAGGATTATGCGATGGGGTTATCACAATACCATCAGATAAATGGGATTTCTTTTTTTGATTATCACGAAGGATTGCATGCGATATAACCGGCGTCGGTGTATAACCCATCCCTTCCTGATAACGAACCTGGACCCCATTTGCAGTCAGAACTTCAATCGCTGTTAATATTGCAGGTTCGGATAAAGCGTGGGTATCCTTCCCAATATATAATGCTCCATCATACCCATTTTTTTGCCGGTATTCACATAATGCCTGGGTAACTGCCAGAATATGATCTTCATTAAAGCTTTTTTCACTGGATGTCCCGCGATGACCAGAAGTGCCAAATGAAATGTATTGACCTGGTATTTGTGGATCCGGTTGATATTGATAATAATTCGCTACCAATCGTGGAATATTCACCAATACTGCTTGTGGTGCTTGTTTTCCAGCTAAAGGATGGATCGTCATAATACCTTCTTTCTACGTATAGTTATTTGTAAGCTCTTAGATATTGAGGTGGAATAGGTGATGGATGACCCAACTGTCTGGCAGCATCCAAAGTCCAGAATGGATTTCGCAATAATTCGCGTCCCAACAAAACAAAGTCAGCTTCACCTTGTAGAATTATGTTATTAGCATGATCAGGATCAGTAATTAATCCCACAGTTGCTGTTTTGATACCTGAATTTTTCCGGATTTCAGCAGACAATGGTACCTGGTAACCAGGTGTCAAAGGAATCTTTACTCCAGGAATATTTCCCCCGGATGAACAATCGATGACATCCACCCCTTCATTTTTTAGTATTTGAGCCAGTTGTATAGAATCCTGCATATTCCAACCATCTTCTGTCCATTCCGTTCCAGAAATTCTCACAAATAATGGCAACCTCTCTGGCCAAACACTTCGAATTCGTGTGGCTGTTTCCACCAGGAATCGGATCCTGTTTTCAAAACTACCACCATATTCATCTGTACGTTGGTTGGATTTAGGTGAATAAAATGAATGCAACAAATAACCATGAGCAGCATGAATCTCCAGTAAATTGAAACCTGCATCCAGGCTTCGAAGAGCTGCTTTTACAAATTTATCTTCAATCTCATGGATTTCTTGGATAGAAAGCTCAAGAGGTGTTTGATAATTTTGATTAAACGCTACCGGGCTTGCTCCCACTACCTGCCACCATTCTGGATGACCTTTCTGAATGGGCACACCACCATCCCACGGGCGATGGGTACATGCTTTTCGGCCCGCGTGAGCTAGCTGAATTCCCGCAACTGCACCTTGAGATTTGATAAATGTTGTTACCTTGGAGAGAGCTTCAATATGGTCATCAGACCAGATTCCCAGGTCATTGGGTGATATTCTTCCTTCTGGAACGATAGCTGTTGCTTCCGATATAACAAAACCAACGCCCCCCATTGCTCTGGCTCCTAAATGAACAACCTGCCATTCACTTGAAAACCCTTCCTGATAACAATATTGACACATAGGGGAAACACCAACGCGGTTTCGGAAAGTCACTTCACCAATTTTTATCGGTTTAAAAAGATGGGACATTAAATCTCCTGGTTAATAATTTTCTTCTTTATTATAGATCAAAGACGTTGTCATCAAGGTAGAATTGGATTAATTAATTACAAGAATGAGGTATGTCAACAAACCCTATCCATATGATATCGGGAACAAAAAGACTTGTTTAATCGTCTATACTTAAAATGACAGTCAGAGAGGGAGTTGCTATGTTTCTTTTTAAACCCACCAATATTGGATATCTAAAAAAATTATCTGTTTCCTTGATCATGATTTTTACGATGGGATGTGGATTAATCAATGATGTGATTCCCACACCTGTAAACAATAATACCAATGGGGATTCAACTTCTATCGTTTCAGAAGGTAAAACAATGAACTTACTTGTTAATGATGAAAATGGTGAAGACGATTTTTCTATCACATTAAGTGAGGGAAAAACTGATTACAAACCGCCAGAGGATCTCCCAGTAGTGCTAGGAGAGCCCCTAACAGAAGAAGAAATTTCTGCAATATTGGCGAAATTACCTGATTTACCTCCAATGAAAGATCTTCAATCAGAATTTAAAATTCCTCCGGAAGTATTGCCACCTCCGCGCCCAGGTGAAACGATCGATCAACCCTTTCCAACCTTATCCGAACAATCTCAACCAGCTGAAGTCGAAAAAGGACCTTTGGAAGTTTTGCGTTATTCACCTGAAGGTGAAATTCCGATGGCTCCGTTTATCAGCATCACTTTCAATCAACCAATGGTTCCTTTGGGTACCCTGGAGCAACTTTCACAGGAAGAAGTCCCCGTTCAAATCGTTCCGGCAATATCAGGTACCTGGCGTTGGATTGGAACAAAAACCCTAACATTTGAATTTGATTCGGATGAAATTGATCGATTGCCTATGGCAACTGAATATAGGGTAACCATTCCCGAAGGTACCACCTCGGTAAATGGTAACGAGCTTTCTACCTCAGTAACCTGGACATTCCAGACACCAACCCCAACCCTAAAATCTTCATACCCTTCTTATGGTCCGCAACCATTAGAACCAGTTATATTTATCGGCTTTGACCAGAGGATCGAAAAACAAGCCGTTCTGGACACAATCAAATTAACGGTTGATGGAAAATCCTTTGATATCAGATTGGCTACGGAAAGAGAAATTGAAGAAGATGAAGCAGTCGCCAGTCTTATTGAAAATTATCCCGCTGAACGTTGGCTTGCCATTAAGGCATTTGAATTGCTACCAAAAGATTCGAACATCAATATTGATATCGGTCCCGAAACCCCATCAGCCGAAGGAACATTAACCACCCAGACCGTACAATCTTTCCAATTTCAAACGTTTCCGCAATTGAGAATTGAAGAATATGGGTGTTCCTGGTATGGAAATAATTGTCCACCTCTATCACCACTTTACATCCGGTTCAATAATCCATTGGATGAAGAATTATTTGATGATTCATTCGTCACCATTACGCCTGAACTCCCTGGCGTAACCATATCAGCAATTGGTAACACGATTTCAATTCAAGGCGCGACCCAGGGAAGAACCACATATAAAATCACTTTAGCTCCTGAGATTCAAGATATCTTTGGCCAGACTTTAGAACGCGAAGAGCGCATCAGTATTTCAATAGGAAAAGCAGAACCTGTATTGGTAGGCCCTCAAAAGAATTTTATTACCATCGATCCATATAGCCAGAAACCAGAATTATCTCTTTACACGATCAATCATTCCAAATTGGATTTAAAGATATACGCGGTCGAACCCGAAGATTGGTTGGGGTACCAGAAATACCTCCGAGAGTTCTACCAGACCGATCCACAGATTGAACCCCCCGGCAGATTAGCATTCAACCAGATCATAAATCTTAAGACCAAAGATGATGTGCTCAGCGAAATTAAGATTGATATCGCTTCCGTTATGGAAGATGATTTTGGACACTATATTGTTATTGTGAAACCACCAAAAGGTTTCTTTGAGGAAGAACGTCCATGGGAATGGGTACAGGTTTGGGTACAGGTAACTCAAATCGGATTAGACGCCTTTGTGGATCATTCTTCATTGGTTGCCTGGGCAACAGATTTAAAAACAGGCGAATCTCTCAAAGGGATTGAAATTCAATCTCTCAATAATGCAAAATCACAAAAAACTGATAAGTACGGCATGGCAGAATTTGATTTGCCCGTGGAAGGCATTTTAGCTTTGACAGCTAAAAGCGGTGATGATATTGCCTTACTTCCTTCTAATGATAGTTATTGGTCAGAGACAGGCTGGATGCCACGATCCGTTAATGATATGTTACGCTGGTATGTTTTTGATGACCGTGCCATGTACAAACCAGGCGAAGAAGTCCATCTAAAAGGATGGATTCGAAAAATTGGTGGTAAACAAAATGGAGATGTTTCACTGCCAGGAAACTCCCTGGAACAGTTAAGTTATCGTGTTTACGATTCTCAAGGGAATGATTTACTCAACCAGACAACCACTATTAATGAAAATGGCGGTTTTGATTTATCATTTTCGATCCCTGAGAGAGTTAATCTTGGATCAGCCAATATTCAATTTACTGTCAGTGGATATGCTGGCAATGTCAATAATAGAGACTTTTACCACAGTTTCCAAATCCAGGAATTCAGGAGACCAGAATTTGAAGTTCTTGCCAGAAATGAAACGGTGGGACCATATTATGCAGATGGAAGCGCTATTGTCGCTGTAGAAGCTGCCTATTACGCTGGTGGAGCATTACCAAATGCTGATGTAACCTGGAATGTACGCACCACCCCAACCAATTATCAACCGCCGAACTGGTCGGATTTTTCCTTCGGCGTATGGGAACCCTGGTGGTCCCGGTACAGAATGAATTTCTCCATTGGTTATGAATGGGGATTCGAGTCCAGTGATCCAGGTCAAACATTTACCGGAAAAACAGATGCCAGTGGTAATCACTACCTTCAAATGGATTTTGAAGCCAAAGAAGAAACCAGACCACAAAGCATTGTGGCTGAAGCTGTTGTGATGGATGTCAATCGGCAGGCATGGGCCGGATCTACGACGCTGATGGTTCACCCCGCTGATGTATATGTTGGGTTGCGAAGTGAGAAATATTTTGTTGAGAAAAACGAACCCTTGAAAATCGACCTGATTGTGACCGATTTGGACGGCAATGCTGTCCCAAATCAACCCATTAAAGTAACTGCTGGAAGAATCGTTTGGAAATATCAAAAAGGTGAATGGATAGAAATTTTTGAAAACGTTCAATCCTGTCAGGTAAATTCCAAAGAAGAACCGGTTCAATGTAGTTTTGAGACACCATTGGGTGGCAAATATCAAATCAAGGCAACAGTTACCGATGAAAAAGGTAGAAAGAATTACAGCCAGTTTGATCGCTGGGTCAGTGGTGGAGATCTGCCACCATCCCGCGACATTGAACAGGAACAGATCACATTGATTCCTGATAAAGAAAATTATCAACCAGGGGATACAGCTAACATACTGGTTCAATCACCATTCTATCCTGCAGAAGGTTTACTGATTGTCAGCAGAAGTGGAATCCTGTATTCTGAACCATTCCAAATTGAAGAATCAACCATAACCCTGCAAATTCCAATCAAGGAATCACAGATACCGAATATCAACATTCAGGTGGATTTGAACGGCACCTCACCAAGAATAAACGATCAGGGAGAAAAACTTGAGAATATCCCCCCCAGACCTGCATTTGCCACTGGATCCCTCAATCTGGAAATCCCTCCCACCAGTCGCACACTTGTTGTCGGTATTGATCCTGAACAATCGTTGTTGTCGCCGGGAGAACGTTCGAAAATTGAAATTACAGTCAACGATCAAAATGGACTCCCGATACCAAATGCAGAAGTGGCACTGGTTGTTATAGACGAAGCTATTCTGGCATTGACACAATATAAATTAATCGATCCCATATCTGTCTTTTATGCTCAAAGATACTCAGATGTATCCAGCACGTATACAAGAGCAAATATCCTCCTCGTTGACCCCAGTACGCTAGCCAGCGATCTTCCTCAGGCGATGGCAACCCAGACATTAAATAAGTCGGTTACCGATGGAATGACAATGGACTTGGGCCGTGGCGGAGCAATGGAAGAACCAGCGATGGCACCTGCACCCATGATGGAATCTGCTGAACAGGAAAGTGCATCGCAAGAATCTGCAATTTCTGTGCGCGCAGATTTCAATCCCCTGGCCATTTTTTCACCGGAAGAAACAACAAACGCTGCAGGCAAAGTCACTGTTCAATATAAACTACCAGATAATCTAACCCGTTATCGTATCATGGTCATAGCTGCTGACCCTGGTGGAAAAATGTTTGGCAGCAGTGAAACAAATATTACCGCCCGATTACCTTTGATGGTAAGGCCATCGATGTCAAGATTCCTGAATTTTGGAGATCAATTTGAAATCCCGGTTGTACTCCAAAACCAGACCGATGAAGAAATGATTGCCGAAATTATTGT
This sequence comes from Anaerolineaceae bacterium, assembly GCA_019429225.1. Lineage (GTDB taxonomy): Bacteria > Chloroflexota > Anaerolineae > Anaerolineales > Anaerolineaceae > UBA6170. The sequence goes on along the minus strand of JAHYJK010000069.1, from coordinate 8,212 downwards.
TAAAGCAAGTAACCTTGAATTAACACAGGACCAGGGAATGCGGGTGACTGTTCCAGCAAACAATCGCATTGAAATCCGTTTCCCCGGAAAAACAATCATGGCTGGCGATGCGTACCTACAGATTGCCGCTGTTTCTGGATCAGAATCAGATGCTGCACAAATTTCTCTCCCGGTTTATACGCCTTCCACCACAGAAGCATTTTCCACGTATGGCGTCCTGGAGGATGAAGGAGCCATTGCACAACCGATATTATCACCGGAAGGAGTTTATCCTCAGTTTGGTGGATTGGAAATAACAACTTCTTCCACTGCGCTGTATAGCCTCTCAGACGCTGTCTTATATTTGATTGACTATCCTTTCAATAGTAGTGCCCAAATGGCCTCCAGAATTATGGCGATTGCAGCACTCAGAGATGTTCTCTCAGCCTTCAATGCGGAAGGTCTCCCTTCTCCCGAGGAAATGGAAAAATCCATCCAGAATGATTTGGAAGGTTTAACCAAATTGCAAAATTGGGATGGTGGATTCCCTTATTGGGCAAAGGGGTATGAATCCATTCCTTTCCATACTGTGCATGTTGCCCATGCAATACAAAGAGCAAAAGAGATGGGATTCGAAATAAATGACCAGGTTTGGGGAAATGTGCTTACTTATCTCCAAAACATCGAACAATACTATCCTGCCTGGTACAGCCTGAAAGCAAAACAAACGATCAGCGCGTATGCTCTTTATGTTCGCATGCGCATGGATGACCTGGATGCGAATAAAGCAAAGGCATTGCTTGACGATCAAGGAATTGAAGCATTGTCTTTAGATGCCATTGCCTGGATTTGGCAAGTACTACTTCAGGATTCTCAATATGAATCGACTGTACAAGAAATCCGCAGACATGTTGGTAACCAGGTGGTTGAAACAGCTGGAGCAGCCAATTTCTTCAATGGCTATTCAGATGATGATTATGTATTACTCCATTCTAATCGCCGGACAGATGCTTTGTTACTGGATGCAATGATCGCGGACAATCCTGAGTCTGATTTGATACCAAAAATAATTACTGGATTGCAGGCAAACCGCACAAAAGGCCGTTGGGATAATACGCAAGAAAATGTTTTTGTGCTTTTAGCTATGGATAATTACTTTGACACCTATGAATCCGAAGAACCTGAATTTGTTGCTCGAATCTGGTTAGGTGATATCTATGCTGCTGAAAGCACTTTCAGTGGTTACTCTACTGATAGATATCAAACTACAGTTCCAATGCAAAATTTGATTGAGATCATTGGGGAAAATGATTCAGAGAATATCATTTTATCCAAAGACGGAATTGGAAGATTATATTATCGGTTAGGGTTGAGGTATGCACCAACAGATCTTCAACTTGATCCTCTCGATATGGGTTTTGTCGTACAGAGGACGTACGAAGCAGTCGATGATCCTAATGATGTCTGGATAGATGAAGACGGGATCTGGCATATCAAAGCAGGTGTTCGTGTAAAAGTAAAACTCACCATGGTGGCCGATAACCGACGCTATCACGTGGCATTGGTTGATCCTTTGCCAGCAGGATTGGAAATTATTAACCCCAATCTGGCTGTCAGTGAAAGCCTACCTGCAAGCCCCAATGAAAGCAGAAGCTTCTTCTTTTGGTGGAATCAATGGTACCAACATCAAAACATGCGTGATTCTCGGGTTGAAGTATTTACCAGTCTATTGTGGGATGGTGTTTATGAGTATACGTACTTCGCTCGGGCAACCATGCCAGGGACATTTATTGTCCCACCAACAAAAGCGGAAGAAATGTATTCACCCGAAGTATTTGGGCGTGGACAGAGTGATATTGTAATAGTCGAGTAAAATACACCCACAAACCACATTACCTGGTCTGATAAAAACAGACCAGGTAATTTTTTTATTGTGAAATTAATTAGGACCAATAAGCACAATTTCCATTAAATTCTTAACTTACATTTTTCACTTTGAATACTGGATCTTCCCTGATTCAGTGGTTTCATAGCCAGGGAACTGCTTTATAAATCTTTTCCCTTCAGCCTGTTGTAACCATTCTATTAAAAGGTTAAAAGGTTCCTCATTCATTTGATCGTGATAAAAAACCAGATCATACCTTTCAAGAGTTAAAAAAACAAAATCCAGACCATAGGCTACAGCCACAGATTCCAGACCTACTCCAGCCCCGGCACTGCCTTCAGCAATAACCCGTCCAATGTCTGAATGGGTGGAATACTCATTATCGTAGCCACTTACCTGATCAGGTGAGATGCCATTCTTAATCAACATCATATCAAACCAGACCCTTGTGCCTGATCCGGATTGACGGTTCGCAAATCGGATTCGCTTTTGAATGACATCCGCAATGGATGATACCTTTTGAGGGTTATCAGGAGGAAGTATTAATCCCAAACGCCGATGAGCCAGGGTTAATAAAACCATTTTCTCATCTAAAAAAATTTTCTTAACATCTACTAAATTGTATGAATCACTTTCTGAATCCCATAAGTGGCATCCGGTTATATCGGATTGATGTTGTTTCAATGCTCTCAAACCACCCAAACTCCCTGAAAATTTGATCTTTAATCCAAAACCAGGAAAAATTTCAGTAAATCTGTTCGAAATTGAATTGAATAACGGGTCGTGACTGCCAATAAATTTGATCGTCTTTTTAATATTGTATTGATCCAAATTATCCATCAATTTCCAACGGTCCATGGCTATATTGATCGAATTCTGAATTTCCTCAAGATTGTATCCCATCGATAATGCCTCTAAAAGAAATTCTTCGGAGCGATTCACCAATGTCGCCCTGCGAATTACTGTGTCTTTACTGCGTTGCGCCGGTGTAAGATTGCCACTTACGATTGTTCCTTTACCGGCCCGACTATCTAATATCCCTTGTTGTGATAGTTCATGATAAGCACGTTGAACAGTACCTTGTGTACATCCCCATTGCCGGCTCAATTCTCTGACTGAGGGCAATCTGTCTCCAGAATTTAATTTTCCATCCAATATATCTCTACGAATTGTCTCAGCTATTTGAAGATAGAGGTGTAATTCCTCCATTAATCATCTCCTTTTTCATTCTTTGGTAATGGATCAAACAGAAAATGTGATAAATAAATAAACGCCAAAAATGGAAATCTGATATGTCACTAATATTTATTATAATGACAAAAATTATTTTCCATATTCCCCTGAACAATTGGAATTGGTAATATTTATGTAGTAATAGCCACCACGGTTTTTTTCTAAGCGAATCCATATAATGCTCAGATGCAATCGAAGTTAAGGTTAATTAGCATTGATCAGGTATTAACTTACCGTTTGATACATATCGTCTGGTATTTGCTAACTGACCTATTTTCCTGGCTATTAAGAAGATTTTCTACTAACTGGATAATTCTTTCGCATTTATGGTTTCCAATATTTTCTCTGATGGAGAAGAGGTTAATTGAGTGATCACACCTTTTGGTGTTAGTAAAACCACGAGAAAACCTAATACAGCAGCCCCAAGCGCTATATAAAACATATTTGCCATAGATGTACTTAAAGCGATTCTAAGTGGTTCAGAAAATGCTGCTTCAGAGCCAGGTGTCTGGTTTATTAGACCACTCAATGAAATCGTACTTATATCATATCCAGATTCAACCAATAACCTGGATAATCTACTGCTCAGGAAAACACCTAGAACACTCACTCCAATCGTTCCACCAATGTTTCGACTGAATTGAATGGTGGAGGTGGCTGTCCCAAGTACATTCCTGGGGACAGTCGTTTGAATAATAATCATAAAAACAGGAATGGTTAATCCCATGCCAATTCCCATAAAAGAAGTATAAATCATAATCGCGAGTTGAGAGGTACCCACGCCAATGGTTGTTAAAAGGAGACTTCCAAACATCAACAATACCATACCTACAACAGCCAGCAAGCGGAAATTTAATTTAATCATCAGTCTTCCACCTACAATACTTGTAAGTGTCCACATGAGGGACATTGGGGTTAACGATAATCCTGCTTGCGTTGCAGACGTACCAATAACAGCCTGAACAAATAATGGGATATAGGATAGGCTACCGAACATAGCCCAACCAGCCAAAATTCCATGTAAAAACGCCACCAGAAAGAGACGGTTTCCAAACAATTTCAATGGCAATATAGGATCGAGAGCTTTTTTCTCAACAAGGATCAATGCGCTCAATAACACAATAGCGATACTGATAAACCATACACTGGAAGAATTTTCTAATCCATTTAACCCTAATAATAAGCTTAAAACCCCAATTGTAAGAAGTACAACTCCGGGTATATCCAGTGCTACTTTCTTCATTGAGATATTCTTATCTTCAATCCATGCAAACCAAACGAAAATGATTGCCAGGGTTCCTGGAACCAGGTTGATAAAGAAAACCCATTCCCAGGAAATTTGATCCACCAACAAACCACCAATAAGTGGGCCAATTACAGATGATAGTCCCCAAACACTGGAAATTAACCCCTGCATTTTTGCTCTTTTTTCAACACTGAACAATTCACCAATGACTGTTAAAGCCATCGGTAAGACACCGCCTGCCCCCAAACCCTGAATCGCTCTATATAAAATTAAGGTTTCCATTGAGGTAGCCACACCACATAATACTGATCCAAATAAAAACAGCCCCATTGAAAAGGTAAAAACTTTTTTCCTGCCAAATATATCGGAAACTTTTCCATAGATCGGGACGGTTGTCGTTGATGCCAGCATATAAATAGAAAACACCCAGCTATAGATAGATAAACCACCCAATTGGGCGACGATAGATGGCATGGCTGTAGCAACCACAGTACTTTCCATTGATGCAAGGAATAAGCTTAGTATGACCCCTGCTGTGATGATATTGATTCTTTTTTGAGACAAGATTTAGATCTCCAGTATTTGGATGAGGGTGGATAGTTTACACAAAGAAAAAATCCAGATGATTACAATTTTGCTTTCTTCAGATAATTAAAAATAATCCAGTAAAATACAATGTCAAACAATATCATTAAGCCATCAACAAGACCGATCGGTTTTTGAATACTAACAACTAAGTCGATCAGTACTACAATCAAAAGTAAATAAATATTTTTGTTATGGTTCTTTTGTAAAAATAATCCTGCCAATATAAACGCGATTGCAAGGCCAAATCGCGTTAATGTTGAAAGCCACAATTCTTCGTTTTGTGAAGAAGTAAGATCACTCGTGGAAAACATACTGCTGATACCCAGGATTACCCAGGCTGTAGCTTTGACAAATGCTAAGGATTGCAGGTTCATTACATTTTTGGAATGTGATTTTAAATGGGAATTGTTTATCATTAATAGCCTGATTGTAAAAAATGATACAGGAATATCGCGTAATTATAATTCAGTTTTTGTGAGATTAATCTGCCTGATCACCTGGGTTACAAACAGTAGAAATAAATATCAAAACAATGTTGAAAGTAAAAAAAACAACACCGTTTTTAAAATTGGTGTTGTTTTGATTTCTGATGTCTGATCTTATCAAAGAATCTATTTTATCTCCTAAATAACTTGGCGATGAACAAAACAACCACAGATCCCAGGAAGGCAACAAGAATTGTTTGCAGGTTGAAACCACTGATCGCATTAGAAATATTTAAAAGTGATCCAGCTAACCATCCACCTACCAGGGCACCAATTACTCCAATAACAATATTACCCAGCAGGCCAAATCCCCTCCCCTTCATAACCTTTCCAGCCAACCAGCCAGCAATTAATCCAACAATAATCCAGGTAAATAACCCCATATTAACCTCCTTTCATATATTAGTAGTTTATCAAAACAAACCATTAATTACAACAAAAGACAGAAGCCTCTATTTGATCAAGGTGTAACAGGCACTTTTAACAATGCACCCACAACATAACCTGCTAATGCAGAAATTGTTCCTATGAGAGCAATTTCAAATCCACTTCTGACTGGTTTTCCAATCGTTACATGAGCTTTATAAGCTCCAACAATAAACAAGACAATACTGGTGAGAATAACGGATGCCACCATACTCCAGCCAATCGGTAAGAATGTAAATGGGATTAATGGGATAATCGATCCAATAATAGCTGAAATTCCCACAATAATAGCGGTTTTTAGAGCCGAACTTCTATCCGCCGGTATCAATTTATGTTCTTCTGCCATCATGACAGCCACCCAAACATCTTCATTCGCTGTGATTGTATCCACAATTCTGTTTAACATATTCCCTTGAAATCCCTTAGCTTGATAAATTTTTTTAACCTCTTCTTTTTCTAAATTGGGCACATTCTGAATGTGTCGATATTCACGTTCACGTTCACTCTCATAAAAATCAGCAGTGGCTAACGTGGAAGTGTAGGCTACTGCGCCCATTGAAATAGATTCTGCAAAAGTTGCAGCCAAACCGGCCACCATCACCACTCTAACATCACTGGTTGCAGCGGCAACACCTAAAATCACCCCCAATACATTCACGAGCCCATCCTGCCCACCCAGGATTATTTCTGATAAATTCCACTCTTTTTTATGGGGATCTTTTTCATTATGGTGAAATTCATCCTCAAAGCTTTGAATTCTTAATCCAGGTTTGCTATTATCCATAGTCCTCCCATAGTACCATTATTTCTTTTTGATATTTTTAGTATATGAGATTTATAAAAATAAGCAATTCGGAAATTTGTTAATGTGTTTCCGAATTTATTCTTTGTCAAGTACAAAAAACTTGAAAATCAGACAACAAATCAGTAAACTGAATGTAAGAGATTAGGTACTAAATTGGGAACTTTTTTCAATTGAATTACATCTTTAATGTGCATCTCAGATCAATCCCAAGAGATGGAAATGAATGAAGGAGAATCTAATGAAACGTTTATTTATCCCATTTTTATTGTTACTGGTTCTGGTAACTGCATTTGTTCCTCAATCAGTAGATAATGTTCAAGCTTCTACTATACCTACATTCAGCATTGTTAGTGTAGTTGAAGATTCTAAGGTAACCATCAAAACCTTTAATTTCCCAAAGGATATTGATTTTAAAGTAACCATGGGAGAATATGGTACCAAAGGGATTGGTGGAATTCTTGTAACCACAACTGATTCTGGTGATGGTGGTACCTTAACTTTGACATATGATGTCCCAGCAGCTTTGAAGGGGTTGGACCGTATTGCTATCCGCCTGGAAGCGACCAGTGGTGGATATTACGCCTACAACTGGTTCTGGAATAACACCAGTGAAGTAAGCAGTGGTGCTACCCCAGGTTACTCTGGAATTCCAACCTTTAGCATCGTCAGTGTCGAAGAAGACGCAAAAGTTACCATTAAAACCAATAATTTTCCCAAAGATGTAGATTTCAAGGTCTTGATGGGGCAATATGGCACGAAGGGTATCGGAGGCACATTGGTGACTACAACCGATTCGGGTGATGGAGGTGTGCTTACACTGACATATGATATTCCTGCAGCGCTGAAAGGTTTGGATCGAATAGCAATTCGATTAGAAGCAACCAGCGGTGGGTATTACGCCTTCAATTGGTTCTGGAACAATGATAGTGAAGCAACCACTCCCACCGTTCCTGTCATCCCTGGCTACACTGGTATCCCGACATTCTTAATCAGTGCTGTTGTAGAAGATTCTACAGTCACCATTAAAACGAATAATTTCCCGAAAGATGTTGAATTCAAAGTCCTGATGGGGAAGTATGGTACCGCGGGTATTGGTGGAACCCTGGTCACCACAACAGATTCTGGTGATGGTGGAGCATTGACCTTAACCTATGATATTCCTGCTGCTTTGAAGGGCTTAGATCGCATTGCCATTCGTCTGGTAGCAACCAGTGGTGGTTACTATGCCTACAACTGGTTCTGGAATAACACATATCCCTAATATCTAATTTTGTCCAATTAACCACATAATCCTAAATACATTTTCAGGATTATGTGGATTTTCATTTAATAAACAGAATAACTAAACCCTTAGTGCCATCAATAATATGAAATAGAAAGTGGGGTTGGAAGTTTAAATTTACAAACTCGGATAAAATTACTGTATGACTCTTTCAAAGACCGGAAGAATACTCACCAATTTACCATGGCTGGGTATTTTGCTACTCATCATCCTTTCCATTTCATTCTTGCTGCCAGTTCTCCCCAATGACTTTTGGTGGTATCTCCGCCTAGGACAGGACATC